>NZ_DBFNWJ010000046.1:0-16826 GCF_048426865.1 Candidatus Allofournierella merdipullorum | reverse complement strand
TGAATGACCTCCCTTTGCTTGCTTGTGCAGTTGGCAGACCGCACTCCCAGTATAGCAAAGGGAGTTTTTCTTTTCCCATTATCGACATTAGTCTTCTTTTGAACCACTCGCCTAGCGAGTGGTTTTCGATATACAAAAAGCCGCCCCCGTGCGATGCACGGGGGCGGCTTTCTTTGTTTTGTTTTTCGGGGTCAGGCAGGATCGTTCCAGCCCTTGCACACGTCCACCCAGCCTTTCGGCGCGGCATACCGCTCCAACTCGGGGATGGTCAGCTCAATGGCGCTGTTGGAACTGCCGCAGGCGGGGAACACCGTCTCGAACCGCTTGAGGGATTCGTCCAGCCACACTTCCACGCCTTCGTTCACGGCGAAGGGGCACACGCCCCCCACCGCATGGCCCACCAGCTCCACCGCCTGCTCGGGGGTGAGCATCTTGGCCTTGAGGCCGAACTGCGCCTTGAATTTCGGGTTGTCGATGCGGGCGTCGCCGGCGGCAACCACCAGCAGCGGCCCCGCCGGGCCCATAAAGGAGAGGGTCTTGGCGATGCGTTTGCCTTCGCAGCCCAATGCCAGCGCGGCCAGCTCCACCGTGGCGCTGGAGACGTCGAACTCCCGCACCCGGTCCGCAAGCCCCACCGACGCAAAATACCCTTTCACCCGTTCAATGGACATTGCCTTTCTCCCCTTTTTACACTTCGCGGCAGGCCTTGGCGATGCCCGCGGCGTCCAGCCCGAACTGGGTCAGCAGCTCCTTGGCGGGGCCGGAATGGCCAAACTCGTCCTTCACGCCCACGCGCTTGACCTTGCAGGCCACGCCCGCCTCGGCAATGGCGGCGCACACCGCTTCGCCCAGACCACCGATGATGCTGTGCTCCTCACAGGTGACCACCTTGCCGCACTCGCGGGCGGCCTTCAGCACCAGTTCGGTGTCCAGGGGTTTGATGCTGCACAGGTTGATGACCCGGGCGTTCACGCCCTCGGCGGCCAGCTGCTCGGCAGCCTTCAGCGCCTCGGCGGTCTCAAGGCCGGTGGCCAGGATGGCCAGGTCGTCGCCGTCCCGCAGCACTTCGCCCTTGCCGATTTCGAATTTGTAATTGGCCTCGTCGTGGAACACCGGCACCGCCAGACGGCCAAAACGCAGGTAAACGGGGCCCTCGTGCTCGTAAGCGGCCTTCACCGCGGCCTTGGCTTCCACGTCGTCCGCCGGGCACAGCACCACCATGCCGGGGATGGAGCGCATCAGCGCAAAGTCCTCGCAGCACTGGTGGGAAGCGCCGTCCTCGCCCACGGAGATGCCGCCGTGGGTGGCGCCGATCTTCACGTTCAGATGGGGGTAGCCCACCGAGTTGCGCACCTGCTCAAAGGCACGTCCCGCGGCGAACATGGCAAAGCTGGAAGCGAACGGCACAAGGCCCGCCGCCGCCATGCCCGCCGCCACGCCGATCATGTTCTGCTCGGCGATGCCGCAGTCGAAATGGCGCTCCGGGAACGCCTTTTTGAAAACGCCGGTCTTGGTTGCGGCCGCCAGGTCCGCGTCCAGAACCACCAGATCCTCATGCTCCTTGCCCAGTTCCACCAGCGCGGCGCCGTAGCTGTCGCGGGTAGCGATGGTCTTCACTTCGCTCATACCGTCTCCCCCTCCAGTTCTTCAAGCGCGGCGGTCAGTTCCGCCATGCCCTGTTCATACTCCGCGTCGTTCGGGGCCTTGCCGTGCCAGCCCACGTTGTTCTCCATATAGCTCACGCCCTTGCCCTTAGTGGTCTTGAGCAGGATGGCGCTGGGCCGGCCCTTCTCGGCACGGGCAGCGGCAAAGGCCGCTTCCAGCGCCTCAAAGCTGTGGCCGTCGATGACCTGAACAAAGATCCCGAAGGCCTTGAACTTCTCGTCCACCGGGCCGGGGTTCATCACGTCGGCCACCGCGCCGTCGATCTGCAGACCGTTCAGGTCCGCCAGAACGCACAGGTTGTCCAGCTTGTAGTGGGCGGCGAACATGGAGGCCTCCCACACTTCGCCCTCCTGCAGCTCGCCGTCGCCCAGCAGAGCGTAAACGCGGCTATCCTGCTTTTTGTACTTGGCTGCCAGCGCCATGCCGCAGGCCGCGGAAATGCCCTGGCCCAGGCTGCCGGTGGACATATCCACGCCCGGCACCATGTTCATGTTGGGGTGGCCCTGCAGGTAGCTGTCGGTGTGGCGCAGGGTGGGCAGGTCCTCCACCGGGAAAAAGCCCCGCAGCGCCAGCACGGAGTACAGCCCCGGCGCGGCGTGTCCCTTGGAGAGCACGAACCGGTCTCGGCCCTCGGCCTTGGGATCGGCAGGGTCCACCTTCATCTCCTTGAAATAAAGGTAGGTCAGCGCGTCAGCGGCGGAAAGGCTACCGCCCGGATGGCCCGCTTTGGCCCCGTGGGTGGAGGTCAGCACGCCCATGCGCGCCTTGCAGGCAAGTTTTTTCAGCGTGAGTTCTTCTTGTCTTGTCATATCATTCACCAAACACCTTTACATAGTCTGCTTTGAACTTCTCAATGCCCGAATCTGTCAGCGGGTGCTTCGTCATCTGCTGGATGACCTTGAAGGGCACCGTTGCGATGTCCGCCCCCGCCAGGGCGCAGTCGGTCACATGGATGGGATTGCGCACGCTGGCCGCGATGATCTCGCAGTGCAGGTCCGGGTAATTGTTGAAAATCGCGCTGATGGTCTGGATGAGGTCGATGCCCGGCTGGCTGATGTCATCCAGCCGCCCCAGGAAGGGCGACACATAGGTCGCGCCCGCCCGCGCCGCCAGCAGCGCCTGGTTGGCGGAGAAGATCAGCGTGCAGTTGGTGGGGATGCCCTCGGCGGAGAGCACCTTGATGGCCTTCAGGCCCTCGGCGGTCATGGGGATCTTCACGACCATGTGCTTCGGGTCCAGGGCGTAGATGGCGCGGCCTTCCTCGATCATGCCCGCCGCGTCGGTGGTGGTGGCTTTCACCTCGCCGGAGATGGGTCCGTCCACGATGGAGGCGATTTCCGCCAGCGTCTCGGCGTAGTCCCGTCCCTCTTTGGCGATGAGGCTGGGGTTCGTGGTCACGCCCGCGATGACGCCCATGTCGTTCGCCGCGCGAATTTCGTCCACGTTCGCCGTGTCGATAAAGAACTTCATTTCCTCATTCCTCCCTTTTTATTTTTGCCCGTAATAGGCGTTCGGTCCGTGCTTGCGCATAAAATGCTTTTCCACCACGTGGGCGGGGGCGGCCTCGGCGTCCCGCTTCACCTGCCGGGTCAGCAGCGCCATTTTCGCCACCTCTTCCAGCACCGCCGCGTGATACACCGCCTCGGCCGCCGTCTTGCCCCAGGCAAAGGGCCCGTGGCTGCGGCAGATGACCGCCGGCATATGCACCGGGTCGATGCCCCGGCCCGTAAAGGTCTCCACAACGACCTTACCGGTGTTCCTTTCGTAGTCCTCGTCCAGTTCTTCTTTGGTCAGGCCGCGGGTGCAGGGCACCGGGCCGTAAAAATAATCGGCGTGGGTGGTGCCGTAGCAGGGAATGTCCTCCCCCGCCTGGGCCCAGGCCGCCGCATAGGGGCTGTGGGTGTGCACGATGCCGCCCAGCGCCGGAAAAGCCTTGTACAATTCCAGATGGGTTTTGGTGTCGCTGGAGGGATTCAGTTTCCCCTCCACGATGTGCCCTTCCAGGTCCAGCACCACCAGTTTTTCAGGGGTGAGCTGCTCGTATTCCACGCCGGAGGGCTTGATGACCACCAGGCCCTTTTCCCGGTCGATGCCGGACACATTGCCCCAGGTGTAAACCACGAGGCCCCGCCGGGGCAGCTCCATGTTTGCCGCCCACACCGCCTGTTTCAGCGTTTCGAGCATCAGCACCCACACTCCTCTCGTCCGGGTCCGTGACCCACCCCTTGATTGTACCACACAAGCCCCCCGCCCGTCCACACAAAATGCGCCTGTTTTTGCGTGTCCGCGCCGTGAAAAACTTAACTTTTCCAGTTGCTTTACACCCCCGTCCGGCCCATGCTATACTGAAATCACAGAATGTATAAAGGAGGCCGGATGCATGGATGCAAAAGAGCTGGCGGGCAAAGGCTGCGGCAGGCGGTACGAAAAGGAATATCTGAACAAATACCGCGACTGTATGCTGTTTTACTGTGACGGAAAAGTCCGCTTCGAGCGCTATTGCTACGGCGAAGGCGCCTGCTACGTGTTCGGCGTTTGGGCTTCTCTTTCGCCGGACGGTTCCCTTACATATAAAGAGCCCTTCGACCCGCTGGTGGAAGAATCCGCCCTGCCCCGCCGCCTGACCAAAGCGGAGGACGGCGTGCTCTATTTTGACGATGCCCGCTGGAAATGGGAACCGGCCGCGGACCTCAAACTGGACGAAAAAAACGGTTATACCCGTCTGCGGATGCTGCTGCACCGGCTGGCAGGCCGCTGAGCGCCCCGCCGCGGGTCTTTTTATTACTGAAAAAGGAGGGTTTGCCCATGCGTGTCCGTTTTCGCCACCGCTTTGCCGCCGGCGTCCAGCGCACGGTGTGCCGGGTGGTTCTGTTTTTCCTGTTCCGGGCGCTGAACGCCCTCGCGGTGCGGGACAGCCGCGTCGCCGCCGAGATCGCCCCCTGGCCCGAGGAACGGGTGCTGGGGCTGGAAGTGCCCGGCGGCCCGGCGCTGTACATCGCCCGGCGGGGCAAACGCCTCTCCCGGCTGAAAAGCGCCCCCGCGCCGGACATCCTCATCCGTTTCAAAAGTGTACGGGACGCCTTTTACGTCTTCACCGGCCAGATGGGCGTGGCCTCGGCCTACGCCCAGCACCGCTTCACCGTGCAGGGCAACGTGAGCGAGACCATGGGTTTCGTGCGCTGTGTAGATTTGGCGGAGGGGTATCTCTTCCCGCCCTTCTGGGCAAAGAGCATTCTGAAGGAACTGCCCGAAAAGCAGCTGAGCAGCCTGCGGCTCTACGGCGCGGTGCTGCTGGGCCGGTAAGGAGGTCGTTTTGATGCCGAGTTATTATGAATTCAAACTGCCCGCAAAAATTCTTTCGGGCGACGGCGCGCTGGAACACATCCCCCACGAGCTGGAGGCCCTGGGCAGCAACCGGCCCCTGCTTCTTTCCGACGAGGGCCTCGTGAAAGCAGGCGCGGTGGCCACCGTGGAGGGGGCCATGGCCCAGGGCGGCGGCGCCTTCGCGGCGCAGTTCTGCCGCATCCCGCCGGACTCCTCCATCCAGACGGTGAACGAGATCGCCGCCTTTTTCCGCGAGAAGAACTGCGACGGCCTGGTGGCCGTGGGCGGCGGCAGCGTCATCGACACCGCCAAGGGCGTGGGTATGGTGCTGGCCCAGGGCAGCGGTGACCTTTTGCAGAACACCGGCTGCGAGGTGCTGGGCCGCGGGAACCACGTGCCCTTCATCGCGGTGCCCACCACCTCCGGAACCGGCAGCGAGGCCACGCTGGTGGCCGTGGTGGCAAATCCGGAAAAGCACGTGAAGATGGAGTTCATTAGCTATCACCTGCTGCCCGACGCGGCGGTGCTGGACGTGCGCATGACCGCCAGCCTGCCGCCCCGCATCACCGCTTCCACCGGCATGGACACTTTGTGCCACGCCATCGAAGCGGCCAGCTGTTTGCAGCGCAACCCGGTGAGCGACGCCTTTGCCGAAAGGGCCATGGGCCTTGTGATGCAGAACCTGCCCGCCGCGGTGGAAAACGGGCAGAACAAAGCCGCCCGCCTTGCCATGGCCAATGCCAGCCTGCTGGCGGGGGCGGCCTTTTCCAACAGTATGGTGGGTCTGGTGCACGCCATCGGCCACGCCCTGGGCGGCGTGTGCCGGGTGGCCCACGGCGACGCCATGACCATCCTGCTGCCGGCGGTGATGGAATTCAACCTCCCGGTGTGCGGCACCCGCTACGGCGAGCTGCTGCTGGCACTGACCGGGCCGGAGGAGTACGCCGCCACCCCCGCTCCCGACCGGGCCGCCGCGGCCATCGGCGCGGTGGACGCGCTGCGCCGCCGCCTGCACGACACCTGCGGCCTGCCCGTCACCCTGCGGGATACCGGCCGGGTGGAAAAGAGCGCCTTCGAGGCGGTGGCCCGCACCGCTTTGGACGACGGCGCCATGATCGTCAATCCCCGCCAGGCCTCCTTTGAGCAGGTGCTGGCCATTCTGGAGAAAGTGTGGTGACAAGCATGGACATCGAATCCATCGTCAAACGTCAGCGAGACTTTTTCGCCACCGGCGCCACCCTGCCGGTGAGCGCCCGCGTGGACGCTCTGAAGCGTCTGCAAGCCAACATCCGCGCCGCGGAAAAGGATCTGCAGGCCGCCATGAAGCAGGACCTGAACAAGAGCGGTTTTGAAAGCTATATGGCCGAAATCGGCATGGTGCTGGACGAAGTGGGCCACGCCGTCAAAAAGCTGCCCGCCTGGGCAAAACCCAAACGGGCCCGCACCCCCATGTCCCAGTTTTCCGCCAAGAGCTTTATCCTGTCCGAGCCCTACGGCGTAACGCTGGTGATGGCCCCCTGGAACTACCCCTTCCTGCTCAGCATGGACCCGGTCATCGGCGCGGTGGCGGCGGGCAACTGCGTGGTCTTGAAGCCCAGCGCCTACGCCCCGGCCACCAGCGCGGCCATGGCGAAGCTCATTGCCGACACCTTCGACCCCGGCTGGGTCACGGTGGTGGAGGGCGGCCGCAAGGAGAACTCGGCCCTTTTGGACCAGCGCTTTGACTTCATCTTCTTTACCGGCGGCGTGACGGTGGGCAAGCTGGTGATGGAAAAGGCCAGCCATTGGCTGACCCCGGTCATTCTGGAACTGGGCGGCAAAAGCCCGGTGCTGGTGGATAAGACCGCCGACATTCCCCTCACCGCCAAGCGCCTGGCCTTCGGCAAGGTGCTCAACGCAGGCCAGACCTGCGTCGCGCCGGACTATGTTCTGGTGGACCGCACGGTGAAGGACCAGCTGGTGGAAGAGTTAAAAAAACAGTTTGCCGCCATGCTGGGGCCGGACCCGCTGCACAACCCGGACTATGTGCGCATCATCAACCGCAAGCACTTTGAGCGCGTCACCGGCCTTTTGGAGGGCGAGACCATCCTGGCGGGCGGCCAAAGCCGGGCGGACGAAGTCTCCAGCTGGATCGAGCCCACCCTTGTGGAGGGCACCGCCGACTGCAAGCCCATGCAGGAGGAGATTTTCGGGCCCATCCTGCCTCTCATCCCGGTGGAGGGCATGGACGAAGCCATCGCCTTTGTGAACGGGCGGGAGAAGCCGCTGGCTCTCTACCTCTTCACCAAAGACCCGGCGGTGGAGCAAAAGGTGCTGGCCCGGTGCAGCTTTGGCGGCGGGTGCGTCAACGACACCATTATCCACCTTGCCACCCACGACATGGGCTTTGGCGGCGTGGGCCAGAGCGGCATGGGCAACTACCACGGCAAGCGCAGCTTCGACGCTTTCAGCCACGAAAAGAGCATCGTGAAAAAGGCCCTTTGGCTGGACCTGCCCATGCGGTATATGCCCTACACCAAAAAGAACGAGAAAATGGTGCGGATGTTCCTGAAATAAGTTTTTAAAACGCAGAGTGCCCCCGGGCCGCGATTCGCGGCCCGGGGGCACTTTATTATCAGAACATATCTTTGATGGGCTTCATCGAGTCCACCCCGGCGTAGTAATCCGCTTTGGAGATCAGCGCCATTTCTTCCGTCATGTATTCCGTATCCATCCCGTGGGAGATGACATAGAACATATCCTCGCTTTCACCCATAATGCGGGGCAACGTGGTGCCCCAGCCTCCATGGTTGCGCAGGGTGATCTCGGTCAGTTCACCGCTCACAAGGTCCAGCGCAAACAAGCATTCTCTCCACGTGTCAATGTTGTCCGGCTCTGCCTTCCACATCGTTTCCAGCATCAGATGATCGTCCCATACGCAGCCGACGACAATAAACTGATTTTCCGGCCAGTTCTCAGCAAGTACCGTTGTTTCACCGGTGGCAAGGTCCCAAGCTTCAAAGCGGCCCTGTGCCTTACTGAACAGGATCTCCTTGTTGTTCCAGCAGGAGAGCGACTGCCACTTCCCATTGTCCCAGCTCAACAGCGGCACTTCCTCGCCAGTGCGGGGATCCCAAACGGTGACCGTGAATGTCGTTTCAGAAAGGATCTCCTCTTGCTGCTGCATATCCGTCTTCAAGTCGCCGGAGGGCTGGTGATACTCTTCCAGCAGTTCCTTTCCATCGCTGAAACCATGCAGCAGGCCCGAGCCAAAAGCTGCCCCGCTGGCAAACTCCTCGGGCAGTTCCGCCCCCTCTTCGGTCTCGCCGGTTTCCGGGTCCAGCAGCACCGCTTTCCCCTCCATCGCCAGCCATATCCTATCCCCTTCCACAGATGCGCCCAAGGGATGAAAAGAGATTTTTCCCAAGCCACTGAACAGCACCTTTTTGTCGCCGCCATCCGGTCTGCGCACATCCAGCGAATAGGTCCCATCCTCGTCCCGTCCGCAGGTGAGCACCCAGTCCCCCGCCAAAGCCACCTCGCGGAAGTAAGGCGTGAATGCCGGACAGTTCTCATCCTTGTGGGTGCAGCCCACCGCATCACACAAAGGTGTCCGGGTGCCGGTGGTATAGTCGGTGTAGCAGAGAAGACGATCGAAAACTCTGTAGTCTCCCTGTCCGTTTTGCGCCAACAGCTCCCCCAGGTATCCACTTGGCGCCGCAGTGAGGGTACGCTCCCCGTTCAGCAGCTGCTCCACGGCGGCCCCGTCGGTCTGGGTCTCGCTTTCGCTCATCGGCGGAGCGGATACGCTCTGTCCCGCCTCCTGCCCGGCACAACCCGCCAATAAAACCGCTGCCAACGTCACGCCCAGCGCAGCCCGGGTGCATTGTTTTAATAACTGTTCCATTGTTGCACAGCCTCCTTTTCCGCGCACTTTCATCAGAACACATCTTTAATGGGCACCATCGAGTCCACCCCGGCATAGTAGTCCGCCTTGGGGATCATAGCCATCACACTTTGCGGAGCTTCTTCCGAAGCTGTGAAGCAAACCACATAGAATTTGTCCTCACTCTCGCCCATGATACGGGGCAGCGCGGTTCCCTGTCCTCCGCGATTGCGCAGAGTGATCTCGGTCAGCTCTCCACTTTCCAGGTCCAGCGCGAACATGCACTCTTTCCAAGTGTCGCTGTTGTCCGGCTCCGGCTCCCAACTGGTCTCAACCATCAGGTGTCCGTCCCATATATAAGCGGCCTGTACCCTCTGCTCCGCCGGCCAGTTTTCCGCCAGCACCTTTGTCTCGCCGGTGATCAGGTCCCGGGCCTCAAAGCAGCCCTGCGCTTCGCTGAACAGAATGACCCTGTCGTTCCAGACACGCATGAACCGCCATTCCCCATTGTTCCAGATCGTCAGCGGCACTTCCCCGCCGGTGCGGGGGTCCCAGGCGGAAAGGGTCACGGTGGCCTGGGCGCGAATCTCCTGTTCCTGCCGTTCATCCGCCAGCAGATCGCCGGTGGGCTGGTAATTCTCTTCCACCAGTTTCTCCGCATTAGAGGTCACACGCAGCACCCCCGAGCCCAGTACTCCCACATTTGTAAAAAGCGGGGGGGGATGTCCGCCCACGTCTCCGTCTCGCCGGTAGCCGGGTCCAGCAGCATCGCCTTGCCATCTCTGGCCAGCCACACCTTGTCCCCTTCCAGGGCAAATCCCCAGGGATAGAGCGAATCGCCCTCAGCGCCGGTGATCAGGGTCCTTTTTCCACTGCCGTCCATCCTGCGAGCGTCCAGCGAACCTGTGCCGTCCGCGTTCGTGCCGCTGGTGAGTACCCAGTCGCCCGCCATGCCCACATTGCGATAATATGGCGAAAAGGCCGGGCAGCTTTCATCTGCGTGGGCGCAGCCCGCTACGTCGCACAGGGGCGTGCGGGTGCCGGCAGCGTAGTCCACATAACAAAGAAGATACCGGTCCGTCAGATTCACAAATTCATACAGGCCCTGGCCGGTCTGCGTCAGCGGCGTGTCCATATACCCCGTCGGCAGCGCGGTGAGGGTATGTTCCCCCTTTAGCAGCTGCTCCACAGCGGCCCCATCGGTCCGGGCCGCGCTTTCGCTCATCGGCGGAGCGGACGCGCTCTGCCCCGCCTCCTGCCCGGCACAGCCCGCCAATAAAACCGCTGCCAGCGCCACGCCCAGCGCAGCCCGGGTGCATTGTTTCAAAAACCGTTCCATTTTTGAACAGCCTCCTTTTTCGGGGCAGAGTTTGTACCACATCCCTGCCCTGTTGCTGCCCTCATTGTAGCCCCTGCTTTTATCCGACTTGCAGCCGGAATGTTTCACTTTAGGAAAAAGATGCCGCTTCCAGCAAAAATGTCTCGTGGGCGGCGCAGACCTGCAGCCGCAGCCGCCCCTGTGCCGAGCGCAGTTCTGTCGCCCCCGCCTGCACCGTTTCGGTTTCCTCCCAGTCGGGCAGCACGTCCACCCCCAGCAAAGTGCGCCATTCCTCCAACAGCGCCATAGGGTCGGCGGGCGCATCCGCCAGGCCGTAGATTGAAAGGCGCGCGGGCAGGCCCGTCACCGGCTCGGTGATGAGGTACACATCTCCCAGCCGCACCCGCACAAAGCCCATCTCGTCCCGCCAGCCCTGGCCACGGCTGCTCTGCGTCAGCGCTTCGCCCACCGTCTGCCTCGCCCCATCGGGCAGATTTTCCAACGTCATCAGTTCCATCAGCGTCTCCCTGGCGTTTTCCGCCGCCGCATCGGCCTCTTCTTCTGCAAGAGGCTCCCAGCCTTCGCTCCAGCCGCCCAGCAGGTTCTGCCGCTCGTAGAGCTGGCTCACAAACCCGTTTTCCCGTGCCGCCGCGCTCAATGCAAGATCGGTGGCCGGGCGTGTACGGGGCTGGGCAAAAAGCTCCCGGTCATAAGCCTCGCACACCATCCAGGGCAGAGCCATACTGCCCGCCGCCAGCGCCAGCACCAAAAGCCAGAGTCCGGCGCTTTTCAGCCATCGTTTCATCTCCCCGCCTCCTGCAGCTCAAACCGCACGGTGGTACCTTTGCCCACTTCGCTCTCGATGGCAAGTTCCCCTCCATGGAGCCGCGCGATGCGGGCGCAAAGGGCAAGCCCGAAGCCGCTGCCATTCTGTGCCCGGGCACGGGAACGGTCCACCATATAAAAGGGTTCCGTCACCCGGGCCAGTTCCCCGGCCGGGATGCCCCGGCCCTTGTCCTTCACCGCCAGCGTCACCCGGCCTTCTTGGGCCTCGGCGGTTAGGGTCGCTTTCCCGTCCGCCGGGTCGGCCCGCTCGGCGTTGCTCACAAGGTTCTGCACCAGCGCCAGCACAAGGTCCGGCTGGGCCAGCACCGCAATGCCCTCAAGGCCCTCGAACACCAGTTCCGTTTTTGCCTCGGGCGGGCGGATACGCCGCAGCCGCGCCTCCAGCGTTTTCAGTTCCAGCGGCTCCAGCGCCAGTTCACCGGTGTGTTCCAGTTCCATGAACACCATCAGCTTCTGGCTCAATACCTCCAGCCGCTTTGTCTCGTGGTAGATGTAGTCCGCCGCCTTTTTCCTCTGCTCGGGCGGCAGCTCGCCGGAGCGCAGCAGCGATGCGTAACCCATCATGCTGGTGATGGGGGTCTTGAGCTCATGGGTAAAAGCCGCCACAAAGTCGTCCCGCTGGCGCACCGACAGATCCAGCTGTTCCACCTTCTGCTGCACCGCCTGGGCCATCCGGTCAAAACTGCGGCTCAGGTCCGCCAGTTCATCCTCTCCTTTCAGGGCCGTGCGCTCGTCGTAGGCACCGGCGGCGATGCGCCGGGCCGCTTCCTCCAGCCGGGCCACCGGACGGGTGAGCATCCGGCTCATGGCCAACACCAGCACCACCAGCGCGGCGAAGGCTGCCCCCTCCACCCGGGCGAAGCCCCACAGCAAATCGTCCCGGGCCTCAAACAGGCCCGTCACGTCGTAGGCGTTCAGCACCCAGGCGCTCCCCGCCGCCTGTTCCACCTTGGTGGCGTAGAGCTGGAACACCCCGTCCCCGGTATTTAAATAGGTCACGGCGGTGTCCCCCGCCGTCAGCGCCGCCCGCTGGTCGGCGGCAGTGATAACCTCCGGCAGGCTGGACCAGACGGAAAACCCGCTGCCGTTGTAAAGGGCCATCCACTCGCCGCCGGTTCCGCCGTAGCTTTGCAGCCGCCGGCCGTACTCCTTCAGCAGGTCGGTATCATAGGGGCCGGCCCCCGCCTCGATCAACGCCATCTTCACGCCGTAGGCGTCCCGCTGGTGGTGTGCCTCGTTCTGCCGCTGGGCCGCAGCCAGCTGGCTGTCAAAGCTGCTGCGCACCAGCCAGGCCGCACCCGCGTTCAGCACCACCGCCAGCAGCGCCAGCATGGCCAGCGCCAGCTTGTGGGAAAACTTCATTCACTCCGCCTCCAGCATATACCCGATTTTATACACCGTGCGTATCTCTTTTTGCAGCCCCAGCTTCTTGCGCAGCCGCTGGATGTGCAGGTCCAGGGTACGGGTGTCGTCCTCGGCAATGTCGCCCCACACCCGTTCATAAATCACGTCCCGGTAGAGCGCCAGCCCCCGGTTGCGCACCAAAAGCAAAAACAGGTCGAACTCCCGTGGCGTCAACGCCACCGGCTGACCGTTCCGCTTCACGATGCGGCCCGCCGGGTCCACCTCCAGCCCGAACACCCGCACCGCGCCCAGCCGCCCGCTGCGGCGCAGCACTGCCTCCGCCCGGGCAATAAGCTCCATCGGTTCGAAGGGCTTCACGATGTAGTCATCCGCCCCCAGCCGCAGCCCCCGCACCCGGTCCGCCAGCGCCCCCTTTGCCGTGAGAAAAATCACCGGCGTTCCGGTGGGCGCGAGATATTCCATCAGCTCAAAGCCGCTGATCTGGGGCAACATCACGTCCAGCAGCACCAGATCGTACCGCTCTTTCTCCAGCTTGTCCGCCGCCTCGTTTCCGCTCATCGCCGTTTCGCACTCGTGTCCCGCCTGGGTCAGCGTCAGCTGAATGAGGTCCGCGATGGCCGCTTCGTCATCCACGATCAGAATTTTTGCCATGCTCTCCCTGCCTCCTTTTTATAAAAAGTATTCCAAAGTTGTATCCGGAGCGTATCCGCCCGAATTTTTATGGTATTCCTCTTGACAACTGTGTATACCGTGTATATACTGTATATGTCGGATATGTACAGTCCGGCAAATTCAAGGAAACGAGGAACACTGATGGAGATCTACATCAGCAATTCCGGCGCCAAACCCATTTACGAACAGATCACCGACCAAATCAAAGCCGCCATCCTCGCCGGCAAGCTGGCAGAGGGAGAGGCTCTGCCCAGCATCCGCTTTCTGGCGAAGGAGCTGGGCATCAGCGTCATCACCACCAAGCGGGCCTACGAGGACCTGGAAGCCGCGGGTTTCATCCACACGGTGCCCGGCAAGGGCAGCTTTGTGGCCGCCGCAGACCCGGAGCTTCATCGCGAGGCCACCCTCAAAAAAGTGGAAGAGCTGCTGAACCAGGCGCTGGACGTGGCGGCGGCGGGCGGTGTGACCCGTTCGGAGGTGCTGGAAACACTTAAACTGCTGTCAGAGGGAGAATGAACCATGGAAAACGTCATTGAGGTGCGCGGCCTGTGCAAGCGCTACCCCGACTTCCAGCTGCAAGACGTCAGCTTCACCGTGCCCGCCGGGAGCATCGTTGGCTTCATCGGCGAGAACGGCGCGGGCAAAACCACCACCATGCGGGCCATCCTGGGCACCCTGCGCCCGGACGGCGGCGAGGTGACCGTGCTGGGCAAGCCCGCGGGCCACACCAAAACGCTGGCCCAGGTGGGCGCAGTGTTCGAGGACGCCTTTTTCTACGAAGTACTCAGTCCCGCCGAGGTGGGCAGCTGCCTTGCGTCCATCCAGCCCGGCTTTGACAAGGAGTATTACCGGCAGCTGCTGGCGGAATTTGAACTGTCCCCCGCCAAAAAGATGAAGGATTTCAGCCGGGGCATGCGGATGAAGCTGCGGCTGGCGGCGGCGCTGGCCCACCACCCCAGGCTGCTCCTGCTGGACGAAGCCACCAGCGGGCTGGACCCGGTGATGCGCGCCGAAATTTTGGACCTTTTGCGCCGCTTCATCCAGGACGAGGAGCACAGCGTGTTGCTGAGCAGCCACATCACCGCCGACCTGGAAAAAGCGGCGGACTACATCGTGTATATTCAAAAAGGGCGCATCCTCTTTGAAAAGGAGACCGACCTGCTGTTGGAGGAATACGGCGTGCTGCGTGCCGGCGCCCAGCAAATTGCCGCCCTGCCCGCTGAACTGGTGGTTGCGACCCGCGCCAACGCCTTCGGGCAGGCGGCTCTGGTGAACGACCGCCGCGCCGCCGCGGCCCTTCTGCCGGACGCGGTGCTGGATAAACCCTCCCTGGATGACATCATGCAGTTCTATTCGGAAAGGAGAAGCGTATGATCGGCCTGCTGAAAAAGGATCTGCTCATTCTGCGGCGGGTCTATATGAAGAACTTCTTTCTTGTGCTGGTGCTCTACACCGTGCTGGGCATCGCGCTTAAGATGACCAGCTTTTTCACCCTGATGAGCTGGATGTACGGCTTTTATGTGATGAGTCTGTTCAATGTGGACAACGCCTGCCGCTGGGATTTCTACGCCGCCACCCTGCCGGTGAGCCGCAAAACGGTGGTGACCGCCAAGTTCCTGCTGCTGGGCCTCTGCATCGCCGCGGGCTTTGTTTACAGCCTGGTCACGGCTCCGGTGGCGCATCTGCTGAACGGCGAGCCCATCGCCGAGAGTATCCTGGCCAGCCTGCTGGTGACCCTGATCCTGATCATCTACTTTGCGCTGACCATCCCCCTCACCTATGCTTTCGGTCCGGACAAAGCCCGCAGCGCCATGCTGTTGCTGGTGGGCGTTGCCGGCGGCGCCATCCTTGCCGCCGCCAGCCTGGGCGGCGGCGCCGAATCTGTTTTGAACGGCCTGTTCGGCTGGATGGAAACTTCCCTCGTTCCCGGCTTCTCCGTCATCACCGCCGCGGCGGTGGTGATCTGCCTGGTCTGCTGGCTGGTCAGCTGCCGCATTTACGAGAAAAAGGAATTTTGAAAAGGCAAAGCGCCGCCTGCGTTTCGGCAGGCGGCGCTTTTTGCCGTAAAGATTCAGCCCAGAGCCACGTCCAGCAGCATCATCACCAGAAAGCCCAGCATCACGCTGCCGGTACCCACATGGGAATGCTCGCCCAGATGGGCTTCGGGAATGAGTTCCTCCACCACTACATAGATCATGGCGCCGGCAGCAAAGGCCAGGACCCAGGGCATCATACCTGCCACGCTGCTCGCCGCCAGCACGGTGAGCAAGCCGAACACCGGCTCCACCACACCGGACAGCGCCCCGCAGACGAAGGCCTTGCCCCGGCTCACGCCCTGCCCGCGCAGGGGCAGGCTGATGGCCGCGCCCTCGGGGAAGTTCTGCAGCCCCATGCCGATGGCCAGCGCCACCGCGCCGGGCAGAGCCGCTGCGCCGCCGTCCCGGGCAGCCACTGCGAAGGCCAGGCCCACAGCCATACCCTCAGGGATGTTGTGCAGCGTCACCGCCAGCACCACCATGGTGGTGCGCTTGAGGTGGGCGGGCAGGCCCTCCGGCTCGTCGCTGCCGATGTGCAGATGGGGCATCAGGCGGTCCAGCAGCATCAGAAAGACGCCGCCCAGCACAAAACCGCCACCGGCGGCCAGCAAAGCGCTCTGGCCCTGCTCCTCGGCCATCTCCATGGCGGGGATGAGCAGCGACCACACCGACGCGGCGATCATCACCCCGGCGGCAAATCCCAGAAACGCCCGCTGCAGCCCGGCGCCCATATCCTTTTTAAATAGGAATACGGTACCCGCACCCAGCACGGTGGCAAGGCAGGTGGCCCCGGTGCCCAGCAAGGCAAAATACAACTCTCGTTGCAGCATATGGTTCTCCTTTTCACGCGCGGCGAAACGCCGCGTTATTCCCTGCCGCCCTTTCTCGCCGGGGGCGGCGCTGCTTTCACTATACACTACCGCCGCGCGCATTTCAACTTGATTTGCCGCCCAAAAGCAGTTATAATATGTAAGCGTCATACGTCTCTGTAGCTCAGATGGATAGAGCGTTCGCCTCCTAAGAATATGTTTATCACGGGCCAAATGATTTTTTGAAATTTGAAGTCCGGTTCGAATGGAGTCGCGAATTCGGCGTTTTTCTAACGCCGGGGAAGAGGAACATTTTTAAGCAAATTGCTTTCAAGGGGCAAAAACCCATTAGCAAAATGACCGTTTTTCTAATGGATTTTCCCTCTGAAATATAGATCGTCACCTTGGACGAACCGTGAAAAACCGCGTAAAATCAAGGAAATTTCATAGATGTCTCTGTAGCTCAGCAGGATAGAGCGTCCGCCTCCTAAGCGGAAGGCCGCTGGTTCGAATCCAGTCAGGGACGCCAGCGCACTATCGCGGAAGATTTTTCACGAAATCTTCCGCGTTTCTTCTAATAAAAAAGAGGCTTCGTTGATAAAGTGCTAAAAAAACAGGGCTTTTATCTAATGAGGAAAAACGCCCTGAACTGGTGATTCCGCTAAAAATGGCGCGTGTTTTCGTGTTCACTGGTGTATCTGGGTGTAAATCTGTGATAAATCCCCCCTATCGCCTCAGAAATCTGAAATATGATACCCAGAACTGCTATGACGAAAGAAAAGACCGGAGGGCGGATTTCTAAAGGCGTTAGAAAATCAGGTGGCGAAATTTTAGATTTCTAAAATCAACCGCCGGGATTAGAGGAAGCAGGAAATCGGAAGTTTCATCAGATAAATATTTGGAAAAAGTCTTGACTCCTACGTTGC
>NZ_DBFNWJ010000045.1:0-41157 GCF_048426865.1 Candidatus Allofournierella merdipullorum | reverse complement strand
GAAAAAGTTTGTTGCTTTTGCGGCCGCTCTGTGCATGGCCGTGAGCCTGGCAGCCTGTGGCAGCGCCCCTTCTTCCAGCGCCCCCGCCGCCAACACCGACAGCTCTGACACCACCGTCAGCACCCCCGCCTCTGAGACCAGCGAGCTGGAAGGCGCGGTGACCACCGGCGGTTCCACCAGCGTGGAGAAGGTCATCCTGGCCATGCAGGAGTCCTTCATGATGGCCAACCCCGGCGTTGACGTTACTTACGATCCCACCGGCAGCGGCGCGGGCATCACCGGCGCTTCCGAGGGCACTCTGGACATCGGCCTTTCCAGCCGCGCCCTGAAAGAGGACGAGACCGGCCTGGTGGGCACCACCTTCGCCCTGGACGGCATCGCCATCATCGTGAACAATGAGAACACCGTCACCGACCTGTCTCTGGAGCAGATCAAGGGCCTGGCCGACGGCACCATCACCAACTGGAGCGAGGTGGGCGGCCCTGACGCCCCCGTGGTCCTGATTGGCCGTGAGGCCGGCAGCGGCACCCGCGACGGCTTCGAGAGCATCGTTGGCGTGGAGGATGTCTGCGTCTACGATCAGGAGCTGACCAGCACCGGCGCCGTGATCGCCGCCGTGGCCGCCAACCCCAATGCCTTCGGCTACGCTTCTCTGTCCGCTGTGGATGAGAAGGTCAAGGCTGTGACCGTGGACGGCGTGGAGGCCACCGAGGCCACCGTGCAGGACGGCAGCTACAAGGTGCAGCGTCCCTTCGTCTTCGTCACCAAGGAGGGCGCTGAGCTGAGCGACGCCGCCCAGGCCTTCATCGACTTCGCCCTGAGCGAGGACGCTCACCAGCTGATCATCGACGCCGGCGCGGTGCCCCTGGCGTAACGAGCGCACACGGTTTCCCGAAAAAAGCCGCACGGCAGGCGCCGTGCGGCTTTTGCCGGGCTGTGAAAGGAGAACGCCCATGAAAACCAAACACATCACCGAGGCGGTCATGCACGCAGTGTTCTTCACCTGCGGTATGCTGGCCATCGCCTTCGTGGCCCTCATCAGCCTTTATATCATCACCGCCGGTCTGCCTGCCATCAAGGAGATCGGCCTCGGCGAGTTCCTGCTGGGCACCGTGTGGAAATCTACCGCCGCTGAGCCCAGTTTCGGCATCCTGCCCTTCATCCTCACCAGCATCTGGGGCACCCTGGGCGCCATCGTCATCGGCGTGCCGGTGGGCGTGCTCACCGCAGTGTTCCTCTCCAAGGTGGCCAGCCCCCGGGTGGCGGGCATCGTCCGCCCTGCGGTGGACCTGCTGGCGGGCATCCCCAGCGTGGTCTACGGCCTGGTGGGCATGATGGTGTTGGTGCCGCTGATGATGCAGGTGTTCCATCTGGACAACGGCACCTGCCTGCTGGCCGCCATGCTGGTTCTGGCCATCATCATTTTGCCCGGCATCGTGTCGGTGAGCGAGACGGCGCTGAACGCCGTGCCGCCTGAGTACGAGCACGCCAGCCTGGCTCTGGGCGCCACCTGGATGGAGACCATCTTCAAGGTGAGCCTGCCCGCCGCGAAAAGCGGCATCGGCGCGGGCGTTGTGCTGGGCGTGGGCCGCGCCATCGGCGAAGCCATGGCCGTTATGATGGTGGCCGGCAACGTGCCCAACATGCCCGGCCTGTTCAAGAGCGTCACCTTCCTGACCACCGCGGTGGCCAAGGAGATGAGCTACGCCAGCGGCCTGCAGAAGCAGGCGCTGTTCAGCATCGCTCTGGTACTGTTTATCTTTATTATGCTGGTCAACGGCCTGCTGGGCCGTGTGCTGAAACGGGGGGAGAAGGAATGAGCACTCTTCAGGCAACACTGAACGCATCCGGCGTGCGCGCCGAACGGGCCGCCGCTCCTTCCAAACTCCGCCTGCGTAAGGCCAAGAGCGCTGTGCTGCTGGGCCTTGTCTACGCCGCGGCGGCGCTCACCTGCGCGCTGCTCATCGGCCTCATCGGCTACATCTTCGTCAAGGGCGTGCCCCACATCACCTGGCAGCTGCTCTCCACCGCGCCCAGTGCGCTGAAGGACACCATCGGCATCCTGCCCAACATCCTGAACACCCTCTACATCGTGGCTTTCAGCCTGCTGCTGGCCCTGCCGCTGGGCGTGGGCGCTGCGGTGTACCTCACCGAGTACGCCACCAGCCGCAAACTCATCGGCCTGGTGGAGTTCGCCACCGAGGCGCTGGCGGGCATCCCCTCCATCCTCTACGGCCTGGTGGGCATGCTGTTCTTCTGCCAGATGCTGGGCTTCAAGACCAGCCTGCTCTCCGGCGGCTGCACCCTGGTCATCATGATCCTGCCCACCATCATCCGCACCACCCAGGAGAGCCTCAAGACCGTGCCCGCCAGCTACCGTGAGGGCGCGCTGGGCCTGGGGGCCACCAAGTGGTACATGATCCGCACCATCGTGCTGCCTTCCTCGCTGGAGGGCATCATCACCGGCTGCATCCTGGCCGTGGGCCGCATCGTGGGCGAAAGCGCCGCGCTGCTGTTCACCGCCGGCGTGGGCACCGTCATTGCCAAAAATGTCTTCGCGGCCTTCAGCCGCAGCGGCGGCACCTTGTCCGTGGCGCTGTATATGTATGTGAGCGAGCGTGGTGAGTTCGACGTGGGCTATGCCATCGCCGCCATCCTGATGCTGCTGGTGCTGGGGCTGAACGCCGCCACCCGGCTGGTACGCAACCGAATGAAAAAGAAGGAGGGCGCACAATGAGCGAGACCCCCATTTTGCAATCGAAGGACCTTCACCTGTACTACGGCGAGACCGAGGCGCTGAAGGGCATCAACATGGATATCCAGAAGAACGAGATCACTGCCCTGATCGGCCCCTCGGGCTGCGGCAAGTCCACCTTCCTCAAAACCCTGGACCGCATGAACGATCTCATCCCCAGCGTGCGCATCACCGGCGAGGTGCTGCTGAACGGCCAGGACATCTACGCCAAGGACGTGGATGTGAACGAGCTGCGCCGCCGGGTGGGCATGGTGTTCCAGAAGCCTAATCCCTTCCCCATGAGCATCTACGACAATGTGGCCTACGGCCCCCGGCTCCACGGCAACCACTCCCACGCCGAGCTGGACGAGCTGGTGGAGAAGAGCCTGCGGGGCGCGGCTTTGTGGGACGAGGTGAAGGACCGCCTGAAAAAGAGCGCCATGGGCCTCTCCGGCGGCCAGCAGCAGCGCCTGTGCATCGCCCGGGCGCTGGCGGTGGAGCCGGACGTGCTGCTGATGGACGAACCCACCAGCGCTCTGGACCCCGGCAGCACCCTGCGCATCGAGGACCTGATGGCCGATTTGAAAAAGGACTACACCGTGGTCATCGTGACCCACAACATGCAGCAGGCCAGCCGTATCTCGGACAAGACCGCGTTCTTCCTGCTGGGCGAGCTGGTGGAGTACGGCCCCACCATCCAGATCTTCCAGAACCCCCAGGACAAGCGCACCGAGGATTACATCACCGGCCGGTTCGGCTGACAAGGAGGCAACTATGCAGACCCGAAACAATTACACCGAGGCGCTGGGCCAGCTGCGCGTGCATGTGATGGAGATGGGCGGCGGCATCGTGCAGGCCATCGGCCGCACCCAGCGCGCCCTGGAGCAGCTGGACGCCGACCTGGCCCGCTCGGTCATGGAAGGCGACGACGAGTTCGACAAGATGGAGCGCGACATCGAGCAGGAATGCCTGACCCTGGTGGTCACCCAGAGTCCCGTGGCGGGCGACTGGCGGCGCATCGCCTCCATCATGCGCATGATCGCTGACCTGGAGCGTATCGCCGACCACTGCGCCGACATCAGCGAGTATGTGGTGAAGCTTTCCGGCAAGGAGAAGGTGGAGCACATCCCCTATTTCTCTGAGATGTTCGGCCTGATGCAGAAGATGGTGCAGGACACCGTGCAGGCCTACGTTGACCTGGACGTGGAGAAGGCCCGCCTTGTGGCCGCCCAGGACGACGCCCAGGACGACTACTTCGAGGAAGTCTGTGAGGAGCTGTGCCAGATGATGGCCGCCAACACCGGGGCCATCTCCCAGTATGTGGACTATCTGATGATCGCCAAGTATCTGGAGCGCATGAGCGACCACGCCACCAACCTGGCGGAGTGGATCGAATACATCGTCAAGGGCGAGCTTCGCATCTGAAATTTGTCTTTTCTCTCTTGCCGCCTCCGGCTTTGATTTGCCGGGGGCGGTTTTGATTTTAGAAAAGTTGCCAATGGGGCTTCATCGTGCTATAATAATGAAACTTCGGGCCGGGCAGCAGCGCCCGCGCGCCGCAAAGAGGGGAGAGTGCAGTATGCAGAAAGTACCGTTCATCACACTGGAACAGGCCCAGCAGATCATTGCCGATGTGCCCACGCCGTTCCATCTTTACGACGAGAAGGGCATCCGGGAGAACGCCCGCCGCCTTTATAAAGCCTTCAGCTGGAACAAAGGCTTCAAGGAGTATTTCGCCGTCAAGGCGACCCCCAACCCCTATCTGATGCAGATCTTGAAAGAGGAAGGCTGCGGCATGGACTGCTCCTCCTACACCGAGCTGGTGCTCAGCGAGGCCTGCGGCATCACCGGCCATGACGTGATGTTCTCCTCCAACGTGACCCCCGTGCAGGACATGAAAAAGGCCGCCGAGATGGGCGCCTACATCAACCTGGACGACTACACCCACGTGGAGTTTCTGGAGCGGGTGGCCGGCGTGCCCGAGACCGTCTGCTGCCGCTACAATCCCGGCGGCGTGTTCAGCCTGGGCAACGGCATCATGGACAACCCCGGCGAAGCCAAGTACGGCATGACCGAGGTGCAGATGGTCAGCGCCTTCAAAAAGCTGATGGCCAAGGGCGCCAAGCAGTTCGGCATCCACGCCTTCCTGGCCAGCAATACCACCTACAACGAATACTATCCCACCCTGGCGGGCATCCTGTTCGAGCTGGCCGTGCGCCTGCACGAGGCCACCGGCGCGAAAATTGCCTTCGTGAACCTGTCCGGCGGCGTGGGCGTGGACTACGCCCCCTACCAGCCCAAGAGCGACATCGAGGCCATCGGCGAGGGTGTGCGCAAGAAATTTGAGGAAATTCTGGTGCCCGCGGGCATGGGCGATGTGGCCATCTTCACCGAGCTGGGCCGCTACATGCTGGCCCCCTACGGTCATCTGGTGGCCACTGTGCTCCACGAAAAACACATCCAGAAAGACTACATCGGCCTGGACGCCTGCGCCGCCAACCTGATGCGCCCGGCCATGTACGGCGCTTACCACCACATCACCGTGCTGGGCAAGGAGGACGAGCCCTGCGACCGCATCTACGACGTCACCGGCGGCCTGTGCGAGAACAACGACAAGTTCGCTGTGGATCGCCCCCTGCCCAAGATCGAGATCGGCGACGTGGTGGTCATCCACGACACCGGCGCCCACGGCTTCTCCATGGGCTACAACTACAACGGCAAGCTGCGCAGCGCCGAGGTGTTGCTGAAAGAGGACGGCTCTCACCAGCTCATCCGCCGCGCCGAGACCCCGGCGGACTACTTCGCTACCTTCGATTGCACCCCCTACTGGGACAAACTGCAAAAAGGCTGACCGCTCAGGCCGCCGCCCTCTGAGGCGGCGGCCTGTCATATTTTCTTTGCAATTCTTCGATTTACAGCCGCGTCCCCCGGGTGTATAATAGATAACTGAATCATCGAAAAACGCCGCCCCCGCGCGGCTTGAAGGAGTGTACCCCATGGCAAGCTATCCCCCCCGTGATATGAGTGAAAGCGAGCGCCGCCGCCGCGCCGCCGCCCGTGCCCGCCGCAAGCGGCAGGTGATGCGCAACCGGCTGATCTTCTTTGCGATCTGCCTTGTGCTGGCCGCGGCTGTGGGCTTCGGCGTCTTTAAGCTGGTGGGCGTGCTCACCGCCGGCGATAAAGAGAACGGAACTTCCGGCCAGAGCAACAGTCAGAGCACCAGCCAGAGCGCCGGCGATTCGACCAGCCAGCCCGCCAGCGAACCCGCCAGCCAGCCGGCCAGCGAGCCGGCGTCCTCCGCCGAGACCGTCATCCCCACCACCGACGGCGACTGGCGGCTGACCCTTGTGAACAACAATGTGGCCCTGCCGGAAAACTGGCAGATCACCACCAAGGTGGCCGAGGCCTCCACCCAGAAGGAGCTGGCGGAGGAAGCCGCCGACGCCTATATGCAGATGAAGCAGGCCGCCGCCGTGGACGGCGTGGAGCTGCTGCTCTGCTCGGGCTACCGCACGGTGGAATACCAGCAGAACCTCTTCGACCAGGAAAAGCAGAAGTGGCTGGACGAGGGTATGTCCGACCAGGAGGCCTACGACAAGGCCAAAACGGTGGTGGCCGTGCCCGGCTATTCCGAGCATAACTCCGGCCTGGCGGCGGACATCGTCACCCCCGACCACCAGACCCTGGACTCCGCCTTTGCCAATACCGACGCGGCCAAGTGGATGTTTGAGCACGCGCCGGACTACGGTTTCATCCTGCGCTACCCCGAGAACAAGCAGGCCATCACCGGCATCATCTACGAGCCCTGGCACTACCGCTATGTGGGCGTGGAGAACGCCAAGGCCATCACCGAGAGCGGCAAGTGCCTGGAGGAATATCTGGACGGCCTTTCCGCCTGACCGAGAAGGAGACCTATGAGCTTACACACCGAATCCATCGCCCCCGGCGTGCAGCTGCACACCCTGCCGGCGGATAAATTCAACCGCTGCCGCATTTCCATCCATTTCCGTTTTCCCGCCGTTCGCGCGGCAGCCACCGACCACGCCCTGCTGCCGCTGGTGCTGGAGCGGGGCTATTCCGCCTGCCCGGACATGACCGCTCTCTCCCGCAAGCTGGCAAAACTCTACGGCGCGGACCTCACCGTGGCCACCTCCATGCAGGGGGCCTGCCGGGTGCTGAGCGTCAGCGTCACCGGCATCAAGGACGAGTTCGCACTGGAAGGGGAACGCCTTTCCGCCGAGTACGCGGCTCTTGCCTTCGGCGTGGCCTTTGAACCTTATTTTGAAAATGGCGAGTTTTCCGCCGAGGCGGTGAACATCGAAAAAGCCACCCTCGCCCGCCAGCTGGAGAGCGAGATCAACGACAAGCGCCTGTACTGCGTGCGGCAGGCCCAGCGCCGCTTCTTTGGCGATTCCCCGGCGGGCGTCGCCCGGGACGGCTATCTGGAGGACCTGCCCTCCGTCACCCCCGCCAGCCTCACCGCGGCCTACAAGGATATCCTTGCCACCGCCGCCATCGACGTGATGGTGCTGGGGGCGGACGAGGCCGCCGTGCGGGCAAAGCTGACCGCGGCGCTGGACGGGCTGCACCGCGCCCCGGCGCAGCTGCCCTCCTTCCTCGCCATGCCCGCCGTTCCGGCGCAGCATTTTGAGGAAAAACTGGACCTGGTGCAGGCCAAGCTCTGCATGCTGTTCACCATGGGCGCGCCTGCGGACCCGGAAGAACTGGACGTTTACCGCATGGCCATGTGCGTGTTCGGGGGCCTGCCCTCCAGCCGCCTGTTTTTGAACGTGCGGGAAAAGCAGAGCCTTTGTTACTACTGCGCCAGCCGCATCACCGCCGCCTCCGGCTGCATGATGGTGGACAGCGGCGTGGAACCCGCCAACGCCCAGAAGGCCGAGGCGGCCATTCTGGCTGAACTGAACACCCTGCTGGAAGGCCCCATCGCCCCCGAGGAACTGGAGAACGCCCGTCTGGCCCTGGCCAGCGGCATGGCCGGCGTGGGCGACAGCCTCGCCAGCCTGGAAAACTGGTACTTCGGCGAGATTGTGCGGGGCGGCCGCATCAGCACCCCCGGGGAGGCTTCGGCCCGCCTTGCGGCCATCGGGGCCGACGAGGTGCGGCAGGTGCTGCGCCGGTTCACCCTGTCGGTGAGCTATCTCGTGACCCAAAAGGAGGAGACCCATGGCTGAGAATTTCGACGCCGTGCGCCGCGCCGTCGGCTGCCAGAGCGCCGTGCTGGAAAGCGGCCTCACTGTGCTGGTGCGCCCCATGCCCGGCTACAGCAGCACCTACGCCATCTACGGCACCCGCTTCGGCTCGGTGGACCTGGACTTTGAGGTGGACGGCAAGCCTGTCCACCTGCCCGCGGGCACGGCCCACTTCCTGGAGCACAAGATGTTCGAGAGCGAGGAGGGCGACGCCTTCGCCCGCTTCGCCAAGACCGGCGCTTCCGCCAACGCCTACACCAGCTTCGACAAGACCTGCTACCTCTTTTCCGCCACCGACAAGGTGGACGAAAACCTGGATATCCTACTGAGCATGGTGAACGAGCCCTACTTCACCGAAGCGACCATCCAAAAGGAGCAGGGCATCATCGGCCAGGAAATCAAAATGTACGACGACAGCCCCGACTGGCGGGTGATGACCGCCCTGTTCGGCTGCCTGTACGAAAAGCACCCCATCCGCCACGACATCGCCGGCACGGTGGAGAGCATCGCGCAGATCACCCCGGAAATGCTCTACGACAGCTGCCGCGCGTTCTATAACCCCGGCAATATGGTGCTGGCGGTGGCAGGTAACGTGACCATGGAGCAGGTGCTGGCCGCCTGCCGGCGGGCAAAACTGCCCGCCCGGCCGGGCAGCGTGCGGCGTTTCGAAGCCGACGAGCCCGCGGCCATCGCCCGCCCCGAGGCCCGCTTCTCCATGCAGGTGGCAAAGCCCTGCCTGGGCGTGGGCTTTAAAGAGGCCCCGGTGCGCGGGGTCAAGTTCGAGGTCATCTGCGACATGCTCACCGAGGTCATTTGCGGCGGCATGACCCCCCTCTACCGCACCCTCTACGACCAGAACCTGGTGAACCCCGGCTTTGACGGCGAGTTCCTGGCGCTGGACGGCCTGTGCTGCTTCATGTTCACCGGCGAGACCGACCAGCCGGAAACCGTGCGTGACATGCTGCTGGCCGAAATTGAGCGGCTGCGCGCCGAGGGTGTGGACGAGGAACTGTTCACCCTGTGTAAAAACCAGCTCTACGGCGAGATGGTGCAAGATTTGGAAAGCACCGAGAGCGCGGCGTCCCTGCTGGCGGGCAGCTTTTTGCGGGGCTGCGAGCCGGGCGAAGAGCTGGCGGCGCTGGCCAGCGTGACCAAACAGGACCTGGACGACGCCTTGCAGACCATGCTTCGTCCCGAGCGAAGCGCCACCGTGGTGGTGGACCCCGCCTGAGGGCAGAAAAGGAGAAACAGCTTATGATGACGAATCTGGTCCAGTTCCCCCGTCTGGGGCTGGAGCTTGAAATTGACCGGGTGGCCTTTACCCTGGGCAACATGAACATTTATTGGTACGGCATCATCATCGCCGCGGGTCTGCTGCTGGCGCTGGCCTTCGCCTTCCACTACGCGGCGGACTTTGGCGTGGACGCCGACCGTCTGGTGGACGTGGTGCTGGTGGGCACGGTGTGCGCCATCGTCTGCGCCCGGGCCTACTATGTGGCCTTCGCGCCGTTCAAATATGACTCCATCTGGGACATGATCAACCTGCGGGACGGCGGCATCGCCATCTACGGCGCGGTGATCGGCGCGGCGGTGTTCGGCGGCCTTGCCTGCAAGTGGCGCAAAGTGCCCGTCCTGCCCACCTTTGACCTGGTGGCCATGGGCTTCCTCATCGGCCAGGGCATGGGCCGCTGGGGCAACTTCTTCAACCAGGAAGCCTTCGGCACCAACACCAACTCCATCTTCGGCATGTACAGCCGCTCCACCCATGAATACCTGGCGCAGTGGCAGAGCACGCTGGCCGAACAGGGCGTGACGGTGGACCCCTCCATGCCGGTGCATCCCACCTTCCTGTACGAGAGCATCTGGTGCTTCGTGGGCTTCTTCGCCCTGTGGGCGTTCATGAAAAAGCGCCGCTACAACGGCCAGATCGCCCTGCTCTACGCCGTGTGGTACGGCGCGGGCCGCTTCTGGATCGAGGGCCTGCGCACCGACTCCCTGCTCATCCCCGGCGTGGGGCTGCGGGTGAGCCAGGTGGTGGCGCTGGTGGGCGTGGTGGCCGGCCTTGTGCTGCTGGCCGTGCTGGGCAAAAAGTATAAAAACGTGCCCTTCCAGGTGCAGCTGGCGGTGAGCGGCGACACCCTCAAACAGGCCCGCGCCGCCGGCCTGACCGACGCGCAGATCGCCTCCATTGCCGGCAAGCTGCCGGTGGGCGCGTCCCACGCCGCCTTCGCGGCCCAGACCGCCCAGATCACCCAGACCAACTGGGCCGCCCGGGCCGCCGCTCTGGCGGAGGAGAACGCCCCGGCAGATGAGAACGCCCCCGAGGCCGTCGAACAGCCGGAGGCTTCGGAAGAATAACCGTTACAGAAAGGGGAGGAACGCCATGGCGGCGCAGATCATCAGCGGAAAAATCCTTGCGGACCAGGTCAAGCAGCGGGTGGCCGAAGAGGTCGCTCAGCTCAAAGAGCAGGGGATAACCCCCTGCCTCGCGGTGATGCTGGTGGGCAACGACCCGGCCAGCCAGGTGTATGTGCGGGGCAAGCAGAACGACTGCCACGAGTGCGGCATCGAGAGCCGTCTTGTGCGTCTGGACGAAAACGCCAGCCAGGCCGAGGTGCTGGAACAGCTGCACCTTCTGGCCAGCGACCCGTCGGTGCACGGGGTGCTGGTGCAGCTGCCGCTGCCCGCCCACATCGACGAGCAGGCGGTCATCGCCGCCATCCCCCCCGAAAAGGACGTGGACGGCTTCACCCCGGTGAACGTGGGGCGGCTGACCATCGGCCAGCAGTGCTTTTTGCCCTGCACCCCCGCCGGCTGCATCGAGATGCTCAAAGCCGCCGGCGTTGCCATCGAGGGCAAGCGGGCAGTGGTGGTGGGCCGCAGCAACATCGTGGGCAAGCCCGCCGCACTGCTGCTTTTGCGGGAGAACGCCACCGTCACCGTCTGCCACTCCCGCACCAAAGACCTTGCGAAAATTTGCGCCGAGGCGGATATTCTTGTGGCCGCCATCGGCAAGGCGAAGTTCATCACCGGCGACATGGTCAAACCCGGCGCAGCGGTGATCGACGTGGGCATCAACCGCGGGGCGGACGGCAAGCTCTGCGGCGACGTGGACTTTGAGGCCGCCGCCGAAAAGGCCGGCTGCATCACTCCGGTGCCCGGCGGCGTGGGCCTGATGACCCGTGCCATGTTGCTGTGCAACACGGTGCAGGCTGCCCGCATGGCCGCCGCGCTCTGAAAAAGCGCCCCATCCCGCCGGGCCTTTTTGCCCGGGAAAGGAAGAGACTCCTATGGAAAAACGCATTGCCATCTGCCCCGGCAGCTTCGACCCCATCACCAAGGGCCACCTGGACATCATCCGCCGGGCGGCAAACCTCTTCGATGAGGTGATCGTGCTCATCATGGTGAACTACACCAAGACAAACACCGCCTTCACCGCCGCCGAGCGGGTGGAGATGGCCCGCCGGGTCACGGCCGACATCCCCAATGTGCGGGTGGACTACTACGCCGGCCTGCTGGCGGACTACGCCCGGCAGCAGGGAGCCTGCACGCTGGTGAAGGGCCTGCGGGCGGTGACCGACTTTGAGTACGAGTTCCAGATGGCCCTCACGAATAAAAAACTCTATCCCAATCTGGAAACGCTCTTCCTCACCACCGACATCCAGTATATGTACCTGTCCAGCTCGGTGGTGCGGCAGGTGGCCAGCTTCGGCGGCGACATTTCCGAGTTCGTCTGCCCCGAGATCCTGGAGGACATCCAAAAGCGCCTGGCCCCGGCCCCCGGGGTGCTGCCCAACGCCTGAGAACACAGAACAAAAGAAAGCCGGCGGCTTGTCCCTGAAACGGGAAAAGCCGCCGGCTCTTTTTGTGCTGCGGGTCAGTCCAGCGCCTCAGCGATGAAGCCGCCGCCCACCACCGCGTCGCCGTCGTAGAACACGGCGCTCTGGCCGGGGGCGGGGGCGCGGGCGGGCTCGTCGAACCGCACCATGCCTTCGCCGTCGAAGGTGCAGCCCACCGGCGCGGCGGCGCTGCGCACCTTCACCTCGTAGTGCCCGGCGGGCAGGGGAGCGCCGTCGGGGGTGCACACGTCCGAAAGGCGCATGCCGCCGAAGAATTCCTCCCCGGCCCAGCCCAGGACCACGTCGCCGTTTTCACGGATGGCCTTCACAAAGGCCGGCTTGCCCAGGGCGAGGCCCAACCCCTTGCGCTGGCCCAGCGTGTAGCGCAGCACGCCCTTGTGGGGGCCAAGGTCTGACCCGTCCGGGGCGATGAAATGCCCCTCCTTGCCCGCGAGGCCCCGGCCCTCGATGAAGGCCGCGTAGTCCCCGTCGGGAATAAAGCAGATCTCCATGCTGTCCGGCGCGTCGGCGCAGGGGAGGGAGGCGTCCCGGGCCATCTCCCGCACGTCCTCCTTCTCAAACTCGCCCAGCGGCAGGCACAGCCGGCTGAGGATGTCCTGCCCCAGCCGGTAGAGCATGTAGCTCTGGTCCCGGGCAGTGCTCACCGCCTTGCAGACGGTGTAAACGCCGTCGCCCCGGTCCTCCACCCGGGCGTAGTGGCCGGTGGCAATGAAGCGGCAGCCCAGCTTGTCCGCCTCGGCGGCCAGCAGCTTGAACTTCACCGCCGGATTGCACAAAACGCAGGGGTTGGGGGTGCGTCCGGCGCAGTAGGCCGCGCAGAAGGGCCCCACCACCTCTTTTTCAAAAGCCTCGCCCGCGTCGATCACCGTCAGCGGAACGCCCAGCGCCGCCGCCGCCTTTTGCGCCTCGGCCACTGCCTTGTCGTGGGCGGGAGAGAAGCGGATGACCGCCCCCTGCACTTCAAACCCCTGCTGGCGCAGCACATTCACGCAGACGGCGCTGTCCACCCCGCCGGAAAGCCCTACCAGCACCCGGTCCGCCTCTTCAAAGGTGGAAAACCCGCTGCCGGGCAAAAACGCATCGCTCATCGTTAAAAACTCCTTTTAGCTTTTCTCAGGCCTGCCGCCCGCCGAATTTCTTGCTCTGAGCCACCGCCAGCCGGTCGCACCGCTCGTTTTCCGGGTGGCCGGCGTGGCCCTTGATCCACTTGTAGTGGATGACGTGGCCCTCGGTCAGGTTCAGCAGCTTCTCCCACAGGTCCGGGTTCAAGGCGGGGGATTTGTCCGCCTTTTTCCAGCCCCGGGCGCGCCAGCCTTTGGCCCAGCCCTTTTCGAGACCGTCGATGACGTATTTGGAGTCGCTGCACAGGGTGATCTCGCAGGGCTCCTTCAGCTGTTCCAGCGCCGCGATGAGGGCCATCAGCTCCATGCGGTTGTTGGTGGTCTCGGCCTCGCCGCCGCTCAGCTCCTTCTCGTGCTGCTTGTAGCGCAGCACCGCGCCCCAGCCCCCCGGGCCGGGATTTCCGCTGCAGGCGCCGTCGGTAAAAATTTCGATCTGTTTCATCCGTTCCTCCCGCGCGCGCCCCGCAAAAGGGGCGGCTGTCCCCATTATTATACCCTGTTTGGCCGCCGCGGGCAAGGCATCACGGGCCCGGTTTTTGTCTATACTGACGTGAGGCGGCCCGCCCTTTTTGTTGACAATTACTCATATTCGGCTGTATAATAAACGTAACTTTAAGCATCTGCTTAAAACCCGAGTGCGTTATAAAAACAGGGCCCGGTCGCATTGAACAAATGGACTTTTCGTGCCCGGCGGCGCTGCCGCAAGACCCACCCGAACCCCGCAAGAGGGCTACATACGCCCATCCACCCCCGCGCTTTGCCCCGGCCCGCTTTCTGCGTGGCCCGGGCATGTTCTGCGCACCATTTTTACGGAGGAACTTTATGAACCAACCCAATCCCGAAAAGAACGCCCGCAAGCCCAGAGCGCCCCGCGCCCCCAAGGGCGGCGCCCAGGCGAAGCCCGAAACGGCCAAGAACGGCCGCGGCAAACCCGCCCAGAAGGCCCCGCAGCCTCAGGCGGCCGACGCCCGCGCGGCGGACAATGCCCGCCGCAAGCCCTTCTACAGCCGTACCCGCCGGCCCCAGCAAAGGCAGAAGACCGGCCCCGCCGCCGTGCCCATGCACATCATCCCGCTGGGCGGCCTGGGCGAAGTGGGCAAGAACATCACCCTGTACGAGTGCCAGGGGGATATGCTCATTGTGGACTGCGGCCTCGTCTTCCCGGACAGCGACATGTTCGGTGTGGACCTGGTCATCCCCGACTTCACCTATGTGGTGCAGAATAAGGACAAGATCAAGGGCGTCATCATCACCCACGGCCACGAGGACCACATCGGCGCGCTGCCCTACCTGCTCAAGCAGGTGAACCTGCCGGTGTACGCCACCCGGCTGACCATCGGTCTCATCAAGAACAAGCTGGAGGAGCACGGCCTGCTGGGCCGCACCAAGCTGGTGGAGATCACCCCCCGGCGCAAGTTCAAGCTGGGCTGCTTCACCGTGGAGCCCATCCATGTGAACCACTCCATCCCCGACGCGGTGGCCTTTGCCATCGAGTGCCCGGCGGGCGTGGTGCTTCAGACCGGCGACTTCAAGATCGATTACACCCCCCTCTCCGGCGGCCCCACCGATTTGGCGGCCTTCGCGGAGTACGGCCGCAAGGGCGTGCTGGCGCTGCTGAGCGACTCCACCAACGCCGAGCGCCCGGGCTTCACCGCCACCGAGAAAAAGGTGGCCCAGAGCTTTGCCAACCTCTTCCGCCGTGCGGACAAACAGCGCATCATTATCGCCACCTTCGCCTCCAACCTCTACCGCATCCAGCAGATCATCGACCTGGCGGTGGAGAACGGCCGCAAGGTGGCCGTGAGCGGCCGCAGCATGGCCAACAACACCCAGATGGCCCTGGAGCTGGGCTATCTCCACGCCCCCGAAGGGGTGCTCATCGACATCGAGCAGCTGAACAAGTATCCGCCGGAGAAGGTGGTGCTCATCACCACCGGCAGCCAGGGCGAGCCGCTGAGCGCACTCTCCCGCATGGCTTCCGCCAGCCACCGCAACGTGCGGGTGGGCCCGGGGGACTTCATCATCATCTCCGCCACCCCCATCCCCGGCAATGAGAAGATGGTCACCAAGGTGGTCAACGGCCTGCTGCTGCTGGGCGCCGAGGTCATCTATGAATCCATGTACGACGTGCACGTTTCCGGCCACGCCTGCCAGGAGGAGCAGAAGCTCATCCTCACCCTCACCGCGCCCAGGTACTTCCTGCCGGTGCACGGCGAGTACAAGCAGTTGAAGAAGCACGCCATGACCGCCGAGAGCCTGGGCATCCCCGCCCAGAACATCCACATCGCCGAGATCGGGCAGGATATCCGCCTGTCCGCCGACGGGCTGGAGACCTGCGAGCCGGTGCCCGCGGGCGTGGTCATGGTGGACGGCCTGGGCGTGGGCGACGTGGGCAACGTGGTCCTGCGGGACCGCCGCCACCTCTCCCAGGACGGCCTGGTCATCGTGGTGGCCACCGTCTCCGCCGACGGGCAGCTGCTGGCCGGGCCGGACCTGGTCAGCCGGGGCTTTGTGTATGTGCGGGAGAGCGAGGAACTGATGGACGAGGCACGCAAGCTGGTCATCCAGTGCTTCGAGCGCTGCCGCAACGAGCGTACCCACGACTGGAACAGCGTCAAGACCCGCGTGCGGGAGACGCTCTCCGCCTATATCTACCGGCGCACCAAGCGCAGCCCCATGATCCTTCCCATCCTGATGGAAGTCTGACCCTTTCCCCGAAGGAGGCGAACATCCCATGCGCAGCCGACTGCGTCTTTCTCTGGAACTGCTCTGCGCGGCACTTGCCGCGCTGTGCTGTGTGCTCACCGCCGTGGTGGCCGCACTGTATCCGCCGGCCCTGCTGGTGCTGGTGCCGGCGCTGGCGCTCATCGCCGTGGCCATCGTTCTGGGCGGGCGGCATCTGCGCCGCGCCATCTGCCGCGCGGTGAACTGCACCCGGTTCGAGGGCAGCGAACTGCAGCTGAGCCTGGGCTCGCTGGGCCTTCCGGCGGCGCTGCTCAGCGGAAAGACGCTGGTGTGGTACAACGAGGCATTCCGCGCCCGGCTGCTGGCCGGCGAGGACGCCTTCCTTCAGCCGGTGAGCCGGGCCCTGCCCGGCCTGGACCTGCGCCAGTGCGCCGAGGAGAAGGGCCAGAATCTGGAGCGGGCGGGCCGGCGCTACACCGCCTTTTCCGCCCCCGGCGCGGAAGGTTTTGCCATCCTCTATCTGGTGGATGACACCGAGCTGAAAGCCGCCGCCGCCGAATACGCCGCCAGCCGCCCGGCCTACCTCATCATCGAGGTGGATGGCTATCAGGAGCTGGTGGCCGACCTGCGTGACTCCGAGCGCAGCCATGTGATGGAGGCGGTCAACCGCACGCTGGAACAGTACTTTGCCCGCACCAACGGCTTTTTGCGCCGGGTGTCGGTCTCCCGCTACATCGCTGTGGTGGAAGAGCGCCACATGAAGGAGATCGTGGCCGCCCGCTTCGATCTGCTGGACAAGGTGCGCGCGCTGAACGAGAGCGTGCAGCTGACCTTGTCCATCGGCGTGGGCCGGGGCGGCAGCTGCCTGAAGGAATGCCAGCAGATGGCCCAGCAGTCGCTGGACATGGCCCTGGGCCGCGGCGGCGACCAGGCGGCGGTGAAGACCCCCGACGGATTTGAATTTTACGGCGGCGTGACCCGCAGCGTGGAAAAGCGCAGCCGGGTCAAGAGCCGCATCCTTGCCAACGCCCTGGTGGATCTGGTTCGCCAGGCGGACAGCGTGGTCATCATGGGCCACCGCATGTCCGATCTGGACGCCATGGGCGCCGCGGTGGGCGTGCTGCGCATCTGCAAAGGGCTGGACGTGCCCGCCGTCATCGCGGTGCGCCGCAAGGCCACGCTGGCCTCCAGCCTCATCGAGAGCTTTGAGCAGGCGGGTCTCGGCGAAGATTTCATCGAGCCGGAGGAAGCCGCCGAACTGGTTACCGCCAGCACCCTGCTGGTGGTGGTGGACACCCACATCACGGGCCTGGTGGAAAGCCGCGACATTCTGGAAAAATGCGGCCAGGTGGCAGTCATCGACCACCACCGCAAGGCCGTGGGCCACATCGAGAACCCGGTGCTCTTCTGCCACGAGCCCTACGCCTCCTCCACCTGCGAGCTGGTGTGCGAGCTGCTGCAGTATGTGCCCGGCGAAGAGACCAACCCCACCCCGCTGGAGGCTCAGGCGCTGCTGGCGGGCATCATGCTGGACACCCGCAGCTTCGCCCTTCACACCGGCGTGCGCACCTTTGAGGCCGCGGCTTACCTGCGGCGGATGGGCGCTGTCACCGAGGAGGTGCGGCTGCTCTTCAACTCCTCGCTGGAGGAGTACACCGTCAAGTCCAATCTGGTGGAGAGCGCCCGGCTGTACATGGGCTGTGCCGTGTCGGTGTCCGGGGAGCTGCCCCCGGGCATGGCGGTGGCCGTGCCTCAGGCCGCCAACGACCTGCTCACCATCAACGGGGTGGGCGCCAGCTTTGTGGCGGTTCAGAAGGGGGACGGCGTGAACATCTCCGCCCGCAGCATGGGCAAGGTGAACGTGCAGGTGATTTTGGAGCAGCTGGGCGGCGGCGGTCACATGACCATGGCCGGCGCGCAGCTCAAGAATATCAGCCTGGACCACGCCGAGCAGATGCTCTGCGACGCCATTGCCGACTATCGCCGCCAACAGCAGGCGAGCCAGAAAAACCAGCAGGCGACGCAGCCGTAAGGCCGCCCCGCCCGCTCACATAAAAGGAGAAACGAACCATGAAGGTCATTCTGAAACAGGACGTTAAAACCATCGGCAAAAAAGACGAGATCCATGAGGTGTCGGACGGCTACGCCCGCAACTTCCTTTTCCCCCGCGGCCTGGCCGCTCCGGCGGACGCCGCCGCGGTGAACATGGCCCGCACCAAGAGCGAGGCCAAGGAGCACCACGCCGCCGAGGCCCTGGCCGCGGCCCAGGCGCTGGCGGACAAGGTGAAGGACAAGACCGTCACCCTCAAGGCCAAGGGCGGCGCCTCCGGGCGGCTCTTCGGCAAGATCACCGCGAAGGACGTGGCCGAAGCGTTGAGCAAGGCCGTGGGCACCGAGCTGGACAAGCGCAAGGTGGAGCTGGAGCGGGACATCAAAGACTTCGGCACCTATTCCGCCACCGTGAAGCTGCACCCCGGCGTGAGCGCGGCTTTCAAGGTGAAGGTGGAGGAACTGTAAAAATCGGACCGCCCCGCGCAGGGCGGGGCAGGGGATGAGGTTTCATGCAGGATTTTACTTCCATTGATCTTGAATCGCTGGGCGTCGCAAAGCCTTACAGCATGGAGGCCGAGCAGTCGGTGCTGGGCGCCGCGCTGCTGGAGAGCGAGTCCGTTCTGCCGGAGCTGGTGGAATCCTTGCGCCCGGAGATGTTCTATGCACGCCAGAACGGCGAAATTTTCTCCGAGATGGTGCGGCTGTTCACCACCGGCGAGCGGGTGGACCTGGTCACCCTGCTGGACGCGGTGGTGGCCGCCGGCGTGTTCGAAAGCCCCGACGCCGCCAAGGTCTACCTTGCGCGGCTGGGCGAGACCGTGCCCAGCATCAGCAATGTGGGGGCCTACGCCCGCATCGTGCAGGAGAAGTATGTCGCCCGGCAGGTGCTGGAGGTGGCCCAGAGCATCCTGCAGCAGAGCGGCGAGGCGCCCAGCGCCGACCTGCTTCTGGAAAGCGCCGAGCAGAAGCTCTATGAAATTCGCTCCAGCCGGGAGCAGAACAGCCTCACCAAGCTCTCCGCCGCGCTGGTGGAGACGCTGGGCACCCTGCAGAAGATCACCGGCCCGGACAAATCCAAATACGCCGGTATCCCCACCGGGTTTACTTATCTGGACACCCTGCTCACCGGCCTCGGCCGCTCGGACCTCATCATCCTGGCGGCCCGTCCCGGCATGGGCAAGACCAGCTTCGCGCTGAACATCGCCACCAACGTGGCAAAAAAGCAGCGGGTGCCGGTGGCCATCTTCAGCCTGGAGATGAGCAAGGAGCAGCTGACCAACCGCATCCTCTCCGCCGAGGCCGGCGTGGACAGCCACGCTTTCCGCTCCGGCGCGCTGGGCGACTCTGAGTGGGACGATCTGGCCCATGCATCGGAAATTCTCCACGACGTGCCCATCTACATGGACGACACCTCCGGCATCACCATCCCCGAGGTCAAGGCCAAAATTCGCCGGGTCAACCAGGACCCCTCCCGTCCGCCCATCGGCCTGGTGGTCATCGACTACCTCCAGCTGATGACCAGCGGCAAGCGCACCGAGAACCGCGTGCAGGAGATCAGCGACATCACCCGAAACCTCAAGATCATGGCCAAAGAGCTGAACGTGCCGGTCATCGCGCTGAGCCAGCTGTCCCGTGCGGCGGAAAAGTCCAGCGGCCGGTCGGACCACCGGCCCCAGCTTTCCGACCTGCGAGACTCCGGCTCCATCGAGCAGGACGCCGATATCGTTCTGTTCCTGTACCGCGAGGGCTACTACACCTCCATGACCGGCCAGAGCCTGGAGGACTCCGACGCCTCCACGGCCGAGTGCATCATCGCAAAGAACCGTCACGGCGAGACCGGCAAGGTGGACCTTGCCTGGGACGGCGCCCACACCCGGTTCATGAACGTGGACTACAACCATGGAACGATTTGAAGACAGGGTGCTGGCAGCCTGCAAAGGGCTGCTGGCCCCGAAAGACAGGGTCATTGCGGCGGTCTCTGGCGGGGCCGACTCCATGGCCCTGTTGCAGTTTCTGCTGGACTATCAAGACCTGCTGGACGTGAGCGTGGAGGCGGCCCATGTGGACCACCGTATGCGCCCCGATTCCGGCCGGGACGCCGCCTTTGTGGCGCGCTTTTGCCGGGAGAGGGGAGTGCCCCTCCATTCCTTCGCCGCCGCCGGGCAGCAGACCGGCCGCAGTGAGGAGTGGGGCCGGCAGCTGCGCTACGGCTTTTTCGAAACGCTGGCAGGCCCCGGCGTGAAAATTGCCACCGCCCACACCCTCTCCGACCAGGCGGAAACGCTGCTGTTGCGCCTTGCCCGGGGGGCCGGGGTGCAGGGCGCGGCGGGTATCCCCGCGGTGCGGGGGTGCTTTGTGCGGCCCATGCTGGAGGTGACCAAGGCCGAGGCCGAAGACTTCTGCCGCCGGCGGGGCGTGGAGTGGGTCATCGACGAGAGCAACTTTTCCGACGATTACGCCCGCAACCGGCTGCGCCATCACGCCATGCCCGCCATCGAGGCGGCCTGCCCCGGGGCCGAGGCGGCCTTTGGAGAATTCTGCGCCCGCATGGGGGAACTAGCGCAATATTTGCGGGCCAGAGGGGAACACTTGCTGGTGAGCGCCGCCGCCGGGCCGGATGCCTGGCGTCTGGAAACGCTGGCCGCAGCTCCCGCCGTGGAGCGTGCGGAGGCCTTCCGCCTTCTGGTGGAGGCCGAGCGCCCGCTGCGAAAGGGGGACATCCCGCTGCTGGAAGCGCTTCTGGCCCGGGGAACGGGAGCGGTGCAGCTCACCAACAGCGCGGCGCTGGCCGCGGGCGGCGGGCTTTTGGAACGCCGCCGCTTCACCCGGAAAACACACTTCGCCCCGGTGGCCGCCGAACCCGGCGAATACCGCCTTCCCGGCGGCTTTGGGCTGCGTCTGCGGCTGCTGGAAGGGGACGAATGTGAAGAAACTATAAAATTTGCCAAAACAGCGAAAAAACCATTCGACAATTACGCAGATTATGATAAAATAAGCAGTAGCCTTTGTCTGCGCACGCGCCTGCCGGGGGATATGTTCCGGCCCGGGGGGCGGAATGTGGACAAAACGCTGAAAAAACTGTTCAACGAAAAAAAGGTGCCCGCTTCCCGGCGGGACGCGCTGCCGCTGCTGGCGGCGGGCAGCCGGGTGGTGTGGCTCTGGGGCGAGGGCTTTGCCCACGGCCTGCGGCCGGACGAAGCCACCCGGCGCCTGCTGGTGGTCCAGCCCCTTGACCTTGAACATAGGGAGGAAAAACAATGAGCCAGAGAGACGACATCCTCAAGGTGCTGCTCAGCGAGGAGCAGCTGAAAGAAAAATGCGCCGAAATGGGCGCGCAGATCACCAAGGACTACGCCGGCAAGAACCTGCTGCTGGTCACGGTGCTGAAAGGGGCCGTGGTGTACATGGCGGACCTGATGCGCTGCATCGACCTGCCCTGCGCCATCGACTTCATGGTGGTCTCCAGCTACGGCAGCGGCACCAAGACCACCGGCGTGGTGAAGATCGTGAAAGACCTGGACCAGGACCTCTCCGGCAAGGACATCCTCATCGTGGAGGACATTCTGGATTCCGGCATGACCCTTTCCTACCTCAAGGGCCTGCTCCAGAGCCGCAACCCCGCCAGCATCCGCATCGCCACCCTGCTGGATAAGCCCAGCCGCCGCAAGGTGGATTTGAAGGCTGACTATGTGGGCTTTGAGGTGCCGGACGAGTTCGTGGTGGGCTACGGCCTGGACTTCGACGAAGAGTACCGCAACCTGCCCTTCGTGGGTGTGCTCAAGCCCCACGTCTACGGCGGCTGACCGAAAAATGAAATGCACGGGGAGCGTCCCCGTGGATAGGAGATGAGTTTTTGCAGCACCGACCAAAATTCAACGGCGTCTACATCGCCGTGCTGCTGGCGCTGGCCCTGCTGGCGTTCAACCTGTGGAGCACCTTTTCCAACGTTTCCACCGGAACGAGCATGCCTTATTCCAAGGTGGTGGATTACTTCGAGGCCAATCAGGTGGTTGGCTTTGAGATGGACCTGAACACCGGCAACCTGCGCCTGGCCCTCAAAGAGGGCGAAGTGCCCCTGCCGGACGGGGTCAAGGAGGCCGCCGCGGAGGAACAGGCCCTCAACACCACCCAGGGCCTGCTCAGCGCCATGATGGGCGGCCAGCAGGCTGCCCAGGACATCCTTCCCTCGGGTGAGGGCATCTACCACATCACCTACCGGCTGCCCTACCCGGGCATGTTCGTGAACTATGTGCAGGATTACATCGACCAGTACAACGAGGCGAACCCCGATTCGCCCATGGTCTATGACTACATCGCTGCCCGGGCGGAGGTGCCCTGGTTCGACATCCTGCTGATGGTCATGCTGGTGGGCAGCATGGTGTTCGTGTTCTACACCATGTACCGAGGCAGCCAGGGCGGCGGCATCATGAACGTGGGCCGCGCCAAGGTCAAGGACCAGACCGAGGACAAGCGCAAGACCACCTTTGCCGATGTGGCCGGCGCGGACGAAGAGAAGAACGAACTGGAAGAGATCGTCCAGTTCCTGAAAAACCCCAGCCAGTTCAACAGCCTGGGCGCCCGCATCCCCCACGGCGTGCTGCTGGTGGGCCCTCCGGGCACCGGCAAAACCCTGCTGGCCCGGGCCTGCGCCGGTGAGGCGGGTGTGCCCTTCTACTCCATCTCCGGTTCCGACTTTGTGGAGATGTATGTGGGCGTGGGCGCCTCCCGTGTGCGCGATCTGTTCGACAAAGCGAAAAAGACCGCCCCCAGCATCATCTTCATCGATGAGATCGACGCCGTGGGCCGCCAGCGCGGCACCGGCCTCGGCGGCGGACACGACGAGCGCGAGCAGACCTTGAACCAGATGCTGGTGGAGATGGACGGCTTCGGCGCAAACGAGGGCGTCATCGTCATCGCCGCCACCAACCGCGCCGACATCCTGGACCACGCCCTGCTGCGCCCCGGCCGTTTTGACCGCCAGGTATATGTGGGCCTGCCGGACGTGAAGGGCCGCGAGGAGATCTTGAAGGTGCACACCCGCCACAAGCCCCTCGCCCCCGACGTGAACCTCAAGACCATCGCCCGCACCACCGTGGGCTTCTCCGGCGCTGACCTGGAAAACCTGGTGAACGAGGCAGCCCTTCTGGCTGCCCGCCGGGGCAAGAAGGCCATCACCGAGCAGGAGATCGAGGAGGCCAGCATCAAGGTGGTGGCCGGCCCCGAGAAGAAGAGCCGCGTGGTCACCGAGAAGGAAAAGCGCCTCACTGCCTACCACGAGGCGGGCCACGCCATCACCCACTACTACTGCAAGACCGCCGACCCGGTGCATGAAATTTCCATCATCCCCCGCGGCATGGCCGGCGGCTACACCATGAGCCTGCCCGAGAAGGACCAGAGCTACGTCACCAAGACCCAGATGCAGGAGCAGATCGTTACCCTGCTGGGCGGCCGCGTGGCCGAGCTGCTGGTGTTGGACGACATCTCCACCGGCGCTTCCAACGATCTGGAGCGGGCCACCAAGACTGCCCGTGCCATGGTCACCCGCTACGGCTTCTCCGAGCGGATGGGCCCGGTGGTCTACGGCTCCGACCCCGGCGAGACCTTCCTTGGCCGCGACTTTGCCCAGGGCAAGGGCTATTCCGAGACCATCGCCGCCGAGATCGACAGCGAGATCCGCGACATCGTGGACGAGGCTTTCGAGACCGCCCGCCGTATGCTCACCGACCACCGCGACCAGCTGGAAGTGGTGGCCCAGGCGCTGATGCGCCGGGAGAAGCTCAGCGGCGAGGAGTTCAAGACCCTGATGGAGGGCGGCCAGCTGGCGGAGAGCGAGACCAAACCCGCCGAGCCTGCCCCCGCCGAGACGCCCGCCGCGCCCGAAGCGCCCGCTGCGCCCCAGCCCGCCGAGGCTGCCGAGCCCGCGCAGCCCGCCGAACCCGCACAGACCGCGGACCCGGCCCCCGAGGACGAACCCCGGAACTGACCGGCCCCCGCGCAACGGTATGGAAAGGAGCGATCCTTCATGGAAGAAAATTTTGACCTGTTGGCCCAGTCCCGTGCCAACTACTTCACCAAGGGCAGCCCGGTGCAGTTCGTCAAGGTGGAGCTGCTGAAGGGCGACGTGAGCGGCGACATCGCCGTCTGCCTGTCCTTCAAGAACATCTCCGCCGCGCCTCTGGCCCAGCTGCAGATCACCTTCAAATGCAAGGACCGCAGCGGCGCTGTGGTCTGCCAGGACCAGTTCCTCTACGAAGGGCTGAACGCCGCCCACGGCGAGGTCTTCGGCGCGGACGACGCGGTGTATATCAGCTCGTCGCCCATCGGCAGCGTGGAGGTGGAGCTGGGCACGGCTCGCTTCGCCGACGGCCGAACCCTGGACCTCACCAGTTATCCCCGCGTGCGCCTGGCGCCGCCCAAAAAGCTGCCCGCCGAACTGGCGGAAAAGCTCTGTGAGCGCACCCGCAAAGAGGGGCTGACCGTGGTGCCCCAGGTGCTGGACGAAGGCTGGTATTGTGCCTGCGGCGCCTTCCATCCCCGCGAGGAGGACGGCGTGTGGTGCAGCGAGTGCGGCTCCGACCGCATCCTGCTGCAGAACACCCTGTCCAGCTTGCTGCAGGGCGGCAGCACCGCCCCTGCCACCGATGACGAGCCCACCCGCATGGTGCCGCCCGTCCGCCAGGAGGAGCCCACCCGCACCGTGCCGCCGGTCTCGCCGCGCCCCGCGCCCGCCGCGCCGGTGGACGAGGAGGACGAGGACGTGATCATCGCCCCGCCCCGCCGCAGCGCCCGCCCTGCCGCTCAGCCCTACGCGGCCCAGCGGCAGGCCTCCCGCAGCCAGTACCACGCCCGGGAACAGTACGCCGGGCAGTACGACGAGCCGGAGGAGGACCCCCGTGATATCATTGCCGAGCGCATCATCCGCTGGGCGCCTCCCATCACCGCCGTGCTTTGCGCGGCCATCGCCGCCGTGGGCTTCCTGCTCACCCTGTAACGACGCAAGTCGGCCGCGGCCCTGCCAGAACGGCGGGGCCGCGGCCTATTCCATCCCTTGACATTTGGTGTTGGGGCGTGGTTAAATAAATCTGTATGCAAAAAATATAGACGAACGACCCCTGCTCCGTGCCGGGGCAAAGAGGAGAGAACGATTTGGCAAAGAAACAGGAATACTCAAACGAGAGCATCGTCAGCCTCAAAGGCGCGGACCGTGTGCGCAAGCGTCCTGCGGTCATCTTTGGCTCCGACGGGGTGGAGGGCTGTGCCCACGCCATCTTTGAGATCCTCTCCAACTCCATCGACGAGGCCCGGGAGGGCTACGGTACCCGCATCACCCTCACCCGCTTCAAGGACGGCAGCATTCAGGTGGAGGATGGCGGCCGCGGCATCCCCGTGGATTACAACGCCAAGGAGCAGCGCTACAACTGGGAGCTGGTCTTCTGTGAGATGTACGCCGGCGGCAAATACACCGCGGGCGAGGACAACTACGAATATTCCCTGGGCCTGAACGGCCTGGGCCTTTGCGCCACCCAGTACGCCAGCGAGTGGATGACCGCCGACGTTTGGCGCGACGGCTTCCATTACCACATCGACTTCAAAAAAGGCGAGCCGGTGGGCGATTTGAAAAAGGAGCCCGCCACCCGCCGCAAGACCGGCACCACCATCCGCTGGAAGCCGGACGCCGAGGTGTTCACCGACGTGAACGTGCCCGCCGCCTACTTCCTGGACACCATGAAGCGGCAGGCGGTGGTGAACGCGGGCCTGGAGCTGGTTCTGGTGGACGAGACCGGCCCGGAAAAGACCACCACCACCTTCTGCTACCAGAAGGGCATCGAGGACTATGTGAATGAGATCGCCGGGCTGGACGGTCTGACCCCGGTGGTGTACTGCGAGTCCACCGCCATGGCCCGGGACCGGGAGGACCAGCCGGAATACAAGGTCAAGATGAGCGCGGCCTTCTGTTTCTCCAACAAGACCCAGCTGCTGGAATACTATCATAACTCCAGCTGGCTGGAGCACGGCGGCAGCCCCGACCGGGCCGTTCGCACCGCTTTTGTGAACCAGATCGACGCCTTTCTGAAGAACAAGGGCCTGTACAAAAAGGGCGAGAGCAAAATCACCTTCGCCGACGTGCAGGACTGCCTCATCTACGTCTCCAACAGCTTCTCCACCCGCACCAGCTACGAGAACCAGACCAAAAAGGCCATCACCAACAAGGGCGTTGCCCAGGTGATGACCGAGTTTCTGAAGCACAACCTGGAGGTCTATTTCCTGGAAAAGCCCGACGAGGCCCAGAAACTCTGTCAGCAGGTGCTCATCAACAAGCAGAGCCGCGAGCACGCGGAAAAGACCCGCCAGTCCATCAAAAAGACCATGGTCAGCCAGATGGACATCGCCAACCGGGTGCAGAAGTTCGTGGACTGCCGCACCAAGGACCCCGCCCGCCGCGAGCTGTACATCGTGGAGGGCGACTCCGCCATGGGCGCGGTCAAGACCAGCCGCGACTCGGAGTATCAGGCCATCATGCCGGTGCGGGGCAAGATTCTGAACTGCCTCAAGGCGGATTACGACCGCATCTTCAAGAGCGAGATCATCACCGACCTTATCAAGGTGCTGGGCTGCGGCGTGGAGCTGGGCGGCAAGAGCAAAAAGGACCTTGCCACCTTCAATCTGGACAACCTGCGCTTCAACAAGGTGGTCATCTGCACCGATGCCGACGTGGACGGCTACCAGATCCGCACCCTCATCCTCACCATGATCTACCGGCTGGTGCCCACCCTCATCAAGGAGGGCTACGTCTACATCGCCGAAAGCCCCCTGTACGAGATCAACACCAAAGCCCGCACCTACTTCGCCTACACCGAGCCGGAGAAGACCAGCATCCTCACCCGCATCGGCGAGAAGGAGAAGTACACCATCCAGCGCTCCACGGGCCTTGGCGAAAACGACCCCGAGATGATGTGGCTCACCACCATGAACCCGGAGAGCCGCCGCCTCATCAAGGTGGAGCCGGAGGACGCCGAGCGCACCGCCGCCGTGTTTGATCTGCTGCTGGGCGACAACCTTGCCGGCCGCAAGGAGCACATCGCCGAGCACGGGGCCGAGTATCTGGACGACCTGGACCTCTCCTGAGGGCCGATTTGTGAGGTAAGAGAATGGCAAAGAAACAGACGAAAAAATCAGCGCCCGCCCGGCCTCAGCTGGGCGATAACGTAGAAATTCCCGGCGCCGGTGTGGTGGTGCGCACGCCCATCACCGAAACGCTGGAACAGAACTACATGCCCTACGCCATGAGCGTCATCGTCAGCCGCGCGCTGCCGGAAATTGACGGCTTCAAGCCCGCCCACCGCAAGCTGCTCTACACCATGTATGGCATGGGCCTGCTCAAGGGCGCCCGCACCAAGAGCGCCAACATCGTGGGCAGCACCATGCACCTGAACCCCCACGGCGACGCCGCCATCTACGATACCATGGTGCGCATGGGCCGGGGCAACGAGAGCCTGCTGATGCCCTTTGTGGACTCCAAGGGCAACTTCGGCAAGGCCTACAGCCGGGACATGGCCTGCGCCGCCAGCCGATACACCGAGGCGAAACTGGAACCGGTGTGCGAGGAGCTTTTCCGCGACATTGACAAGGACACGGTGGAGTTCGTCCCCAACTACGACGGCACCACCACCGAGCCCACCCTGCTGCCGGTGACCTTCCCCACTATCCTGGCCAACAACACCCTGGGCATCGCCGTGGGCATGGCCTCCAACATCTGCTCCTTCAACCTCAGCGAGCTGTGCGACACCACCGTCGCCTTGATGAAGGACGAGAGCCACGACCTGCTCACCACACTGCCCGCGCCGGACTTTGTGGGCGGCGGCGAAATTCTTTATAACGAGGACGAGCTGCGCAAGATCTACGAGACCGGCCGGGGCAGCGTGCGGGTGCGCGCCATCTGGGACTACGAAAAAGACGGCAACATGATCGAGATCACCCGCATCCCGCCCACCACCACCGTGGAGGCGGTGATGGACAAAATTGCCGAGCTGGTGAAGGGCGGCAAGGTCAAGGAGATCAGCGACATGCGCGACGAGACCGATTTGAACGGTCTCAAACTCACCATCGACTTAAAGCGCGGCCAGGACCCGGAAAAGCTGATGCAGAAGCTCTTCCGCCTCACCCCGCTGGAGGACAGCTTCGCCTGCAACTTCAACGTGCTGGTGGGCGGTCAGCCCAAGGTGATGGGCGTGCGGGAAATCCTCACCGAGTGGGTGGCCTTCCGCGCCGAGTGCGTGCGCCGGCGCACCTTCTTTGACCTCAAGGGCAAGGAAAAGCGGATGCACCTGCTGAAAGGTCTCGAGGCCATCCTGCTGGACATCGACAAGGCCATCTCCATCGTCCGTGAGACGGAGGAAGAGGAAGAAGTGGTCCCCAACCTGATGATCGGCTTCGGCATCGACCAGGTGCAGGCGGAGTATGTGGCGGAGATCAAGCTGCGCCACCTCAACCGGGAATACATCCTCAAGCGCACCAAAGAGATTGAGGAGCTGGCGGCGGAGATCGAGCGCCTGGGCGACATTCTCAAGAGCCCGGCCAAAATTCGCCGCATCATCATGGAGGAGCTTTCCGCCGTGTCCAAAAAGTACGGCCAGCCCCGCCGCTGCCCCATCCTCTACGACGCCCCCGAAGCCGAGGAGGCCGTGGAGGAGGACACCATGCCGGATTATCCCGTCACCGTGTTCTTCACCCGTGAGGGCTATTTCAAGAAAATTACTCCCCAGTCTCTGCGCATGAGCAGCGAGCAGAAGCTGAAGGAAGGGGACGAGGTCAGCTGGCAGTGCGAGACCCACAACACCGCCTGGCTGCTCTTCTTCACCAACCGGCACCAGGTCTACAAGTGCCGCGCCGGCGACTTTGCCGACACCAAGGCCAGCGTTCTGGGCGACTTCGTGGCCGTCAAGCTGGGCATGGAGGAAGAGGAGACTCCCATCTTCCTGGCGGTCACCGACGACTACAAGGGCCACATGCTCTTCTTCTTCGCCAACGGCAAGTGCGCCCGGGTGCCCCTTTCCAGTTACGCCACCAAGCAGAACCGCAAAAAGCTCCTCAACGCCTACAGCGACAAGGAGCCTCTGGCGGCCATGCTCCAGCTCCCCGAAAGCGAGGAACTGGCGGTGCGCACCAGCGCCGGACGCCTTCTGCTGGTGCACTCCACCCAGATCAGCGAAAAGGCCACCCGCGACTCGGCGGGCGTGTCGGTCATCACCTTGAAGAAGAACCAGACCATCGAGAGCGTCAAGCCCGCCTCTTCCATGGAGCTGGCCAACCCCCATCGCTACCGGGTGCGCACCCTGCCCGCCGCCGGCGCGCTGCTGCGGGAGGAAGATGTGGCCGAGCAGCTGCAGCTCACCCTCTAAAACCGGCCGCGGCCCAAGAATTTCCTTGCATTTTGCCGGGTCTTGTGCTATGATGTTCATTGCATAAAAGCGTGTATCAAAAGCTAAGGAGCGTTTACACTATGAGTATTATCGAGATCGTTTGCGGCGTCGTGCTGATGCTGGTGGCTGTGGCCATCATCTACCTCACCCTGGCGCAGGAGTCCAAGGGCAAGGGCCTGTCCGGCGCGATCATGGGCGAGGGCGGCATGATGGAAGCGGGCCGCACCCGCCGCAAGGATGTGAAGCTGGCCAAGGCCACCCGCATCCTGGGCGTTGTGTTCCTGGTGGTCATCCTGCTGGTGAGCATCGTCAGCGTGATGGAGTAAATCCGCATCTTCAAGGGGGTTCGCAGACGGCGGGCCCCCTTTTTGTCGATTGCCCCACAGGGGGCACGGGGGAGAGTATATGTCCATTCGATCAAAAGTGCTGCGGGAGCTGGAAAAACGGCCCCGCCGCCTGGGAGAACTCAAAAGCATGCTGGGCAACGATAAAAAGGTCCAGCGGGCGGTGGAAGAACTGGTGGAGAGAGGGCGCGTGCTGCGCAAAAACGGCGTGCTGCTGGTGGCAAAAAGCGGCCTTGCCGAGTCCGCTCTGCCCTGCAAACTGGTCAAGCTGGGGGAGAACTTTGCTTTTGCCGCCCAGGCCGACGGGCCGGATATCTTTATCCCCGGCCGGGGCCTGAATGGCGCCATGCCCGGCGACGGTGTGCTGGTGAAGCTGTTTGACAAGCCCCGGGTGCCCGGCAGCCTGGAAGGCGAGGTGGTGGCCGTCACCGAGCCCCGCGATACCTTTGTGGGCGTTGTGGTGGCCGAGAACGGCAAGCTGTTCCTCTCGCCGGACGACTGCCCCTTCCTGCGTTTGCAGATCAAAAAGAGCGCCGCCGGCGGCGTGCGCGCGGGCGATAAGGCGGCGGTGGAGCTGCTGGAGCGGGGCGCCGGCTACGCCGACCACCGCGCGGGCGTGGCCATGCGTTTCGGCAGCGCCGACAAGGCCCGCCAGTGCGTGCGGGCGCTGCTCTATGCAGCGGGCCGCACCCGCCAGTTCCCCGACAAGGTGAAAGCGGAGGCCCGGGCGCTGACCGAGCCCGGCCCGGCGGACTTCAAAAAGCGGCTGGATCTGCGGGCCGAGCCGATCTTCACCATCGACTCCGCCGAGACCAAGGACATCGACGACGCCATCAGCATCTCCGCCAGCGCCGACGGCTGGCAGCTGGGAGTGCACATCGCCGATGTGAGCCACTATGTGCGGGCCGGCTCCGCCCTGGACAAGGAGGCGCTGGAGCGGGGCACGTCGGTCTACTTTGCCGACAGCGTCATCCCCATGCTGCCCCGGCAGCTGTCCAATGGGGTGTGCAGCCTCAACGAGGGCGTCGACCGTCTGGCCTTCAGCTGCATCATGCAGCTGGACGCCGCCGGCGCCATCAAGAATTTCCGCTTTGAAAAAACCGTCATCCGCAGCCGGGTGAAGGGCGTCTATTCCGAGATCAACGCCCTGCTGGCGGGCGCCGGCGACGAGGCTCTGGTGGAAAAGTATGCCCCGGTGGCGTCCCAGCTGCCGGTGATGGTCCAGCTCTACCAGCGTCTGGACGCGGCCCGCAAGGCCCGGGGCTGCATCGACATCGAATCCGACGAGGCAAAGCTTTTGCTGGACGAGGAAGGCCGCTGCATCGGCCTGGAAAAGCGGCAGCGGGGCCTTTCCGAGCGGATGATCGAGGAGTTCATGCTGTTGGCCAACCAGTGCGCGGCAAAGCTTGCCCGCAGCCATCAGCTGCCCTTTGTCTACCGGGTGCACGAGAGCCCCGACGCCGAAAAGACCGAGCGCCTGAAGGATCTGTTGCACATCGCGGGCCTGAACGCGGATTTCAAGGGCGAAGCGCCCACCGTGGCGGAGCTTGCCGCCATTCTGGACGCCACCCGCGGCCAGCCTCTGGAGCGGGCGGTGCACATGGGCGTGCTGCGCAGCATGGCCAAGGCCTGCTACGAGCCGTCGCCCAAGGGCCACTTCGGCCTGGCGCTGCAGGACTATGCTCATTTTACCAGCCCCATCCGCCGTTATCCGGACCTGGCCATCCACCGCATCCTCAGCGAGTTCTGCGCCGGGGTCAGCGGCCGGGAGCTGGAAAGCCGCTACACCGATTTCGCGGCCATTGCCAGCCAGCAGTCCAGCGCCGCCGAGGTGGCGGCCATGCAGCTGGAGCGCAGCGCCGACAGCTGCTATAAGGCGGAATATATGGCAGCCCATTTGGGCGAGACCTTCCCGGGCCGGGTGTCCGGCGTGAGCCGCCACGGCTTCTTTGTGGAGCTGGAAAACACCGCCGAAGGCTTTGTGAACGCCGACACTCTGGGCGGCGAGCCGGAGCTGGTGGAGGGCTTAAGCCTGCGTGCGTGCGGCCGCCGCTGGCAGCTGGGCGACGAAGTGCTGGTGAAGGCCGTGGGGGCCGACGTGGCCCTGGGCCGGGTGGATTTTCAGCTGGCGGAATAAGCGCGGGAATATTTGCCTAAACTGGTGGCATAAACCTTTTTTGAAGGAAAGGGGAGTGCACACCATGGGCCTTGCGCTTTTGTTTGCAAAGTCCGCCCCCGCGCGGCCTGAACTTGCTGCCCTGCGGCCGCCCTGCCGCGGACCGGAGCAGCTGGAGCAGGACCTGCGGGACTGTATGGCGGAGATGCGCCAGAACCAGATCTTGTTCGACCTTGAAACGGAGCCGGAACTCATCGACCAGCGCATCTTTGAGTATCAGGCCATCCAGAGCCGCTACCGCTATCTGCAGCGGCAGGCCCGGGCCGCGGGGCTGCGGGCCATCCTGTGAGTGGGGCGCCCTGGCCGGTGTGGGCCCTTGCCGCCGCGGTGCTGCTGGCGGTGGGCCTTGCCGCGGCGCGGCACCGGCGGCCCGCGGCGTCCGGCCTCGCCGGCGCGGTGGCGGGCGTGGCGGCCCTGGGGGCTGTGAACGTGCTGGCCCCCTTCACCGGCGTGGGCCTTGCCCTCAACTGGTTCACCTCCTTCATGGCGGTGGTGCTGGGGGTACCGGGGGTCATCTGGCTTTTGTTCATGCGAATTTTGCTGCGGACATAACACCAAAAAGGGCGTTCCCTTTCGCAGGGAACGCCCTTTTTGGTGGAAAACGACCGGACCGTAAGCCGGGTTCTGTATTAAACGGCAATCTATCTTGACCTTGCGTTGCCGCAAGGCTCACGCCACCTCCGGGGCGCGCGGGGAGCGCATATGCCCCATACGGGTGTTGCTTCTGGTAGGGTTTACATAGCCGCAAAGTCGCCAGTGCGCTGGTGAGCTCTTACCTCGCCTTTCCATCCTTACCGCGAAAAACGCGGCGGTCTATTTCTGTTGCACTATCCCTGGGGTCGCCCCCGGCTGCCGTTAGCAGTTACCATTCCCCTGTGAAGCCCGGACTTTCCTCAGAGCGAACGCAATGCCGCCCCGCTGCCGTATGTTCCACTCGTTTTCCTGCAGGGTATTGTAACACAAACCGCGCCCGGCCGCAAGTTTTTTGCGCGCGGCGCGCCGTCTCGGCGGAATTTTTTCTTGCAATGCGGCAAAAGCGGCTTTATAATGACACTATAGGCCGCTAAAGCGGCAGAGGGAAAGTATAGAAAGGGGTTTTATCCATGTTGAAAAACGAGTATCTGGCCCGTGTGTACGCCCAGGTGGAGCAGCGCAATCCCGGCGAGAAGGAGTTCTTGCAGGCAGTGCGCGAGGTTCTGGAGAGCCTGCAGGTCATCTGCGAAAAACACCCCGAATATGAAAAGAACGGTGTGCTGGAGCGCATCGTGGAGCCCGAGCGCTTCATCCAGTTCCGCGTGTCCTGGGTGGACGACGCCGGCAAGGTGCAGGTGAACCGCGGTTACCGCGTCCAGTTCAACAGCGCCATCGGCCCCTACAAGGGCGGCCTGCGCCTGCATCCCAGCGTGAACGCCTCGGTCATCAAGTTCCTGGGCTTCGAGCAGGTGTTTAAAAACAGCCTCACCGGCCTGCCCATGGGCGGCGGCAAGGGCGGCAGCGACTTTGATCCCAAGGGCAAGAGCGACGGCGAGATCATGCGCTTCTGCCAGAGCTTCATGACCGAACTGAGCAAGCACATCGGCCAGTTCACCGACGTGCCCGCCGGCGACATCGGCGTGGGCGCGCGGGAGATCGGCTATCTCTTCGGCCAGTATAAGCGTCTGCGCAACGAGTTCACCGGTGTGCTCACCGGCAAGGGCCTCAAGTGGGGCGGCAGCCTGGTGCGCACCGAGGCCACCGGCTACGGCCTGTGCTACTTCACCCAGGAGGCCCTGGCCTGCATGAAGAACGACAGCTTCGAGGGCAAGACCGTGGTCGTCTCCGGCAGCGGCAACGTGGCCATCTACGCCTGCGAGAAGGCCACCCAGCTGGGCGGCAAGGTGGTCGCCATGAGCGACTCCTCCGGCTATGTCTACGACCCGGAGGGCATCGACCTCGACCTGATGAAGGAGGTCAAGGAAGTGCGCCGCGCCCGCATCGTGGAGTACGCCAACGCCCGTCCCAGCGCTACCTTCACCGCAGGCTGCTCCGGCATCTGGACCATCCCCTGCGACATCGCCCTGCCCTGCGCCACCCAGAACGAGCTGGACGGCGAGAGCGCCAAGGCCTTGATCGCCAATGGCTGCAAGGTGGTCTGCGAGGGCGCCAATATGCCCAGCACCCCCGAGGCCATCGAGGCCTTCCTGGCTGCCGGTGTGCTGTACGGCCCTGCCAAGGCGGCCAACGCCGGCGGCGTTGCCACCAGCGGCCTGGAAATGAGCCAGAACAGCCTGCGCCTGTCCTGGACCTTCGACGAGGTGGACGCCCGTCTGAAGGATATCATGAAGGGCATCTTTCATGCCGCCTACGCAGCCTCCAAGGAGTGCGGCGTGGAGGGCAATCTGATGGTGGGCGCCAATGTGGCCGGTTTCCTGAAGGTGGCCGACGCCATGGTGGCCCAGGGCATCGCCTACTGATCCTGAACGCAATGTGAACTTTGAGCGCCGCCTGCCGGTTTTTCGGCGGGCGGCGCTTTTTCCATGGGCTGGAAAAGCCCACAGCAAATGGACGGTTTGGGGCGGTTGCGCGTCGGCGGCTTTTGTGCTAAAATGTAAAAGTACGTCACATGGTAAAAGGGGAGGTGGGCGTATGCCGCAGCATCCGCCCGCGGAACTTGCCTTTCGGGTGGACGCCGCCTTCGACGGCTACGCCCTGCGGGACTTCCTTGCGAGAATGGGCGTGTCGGCGGGGCTTGCCCGCCAGGTCAAGCGGGCCGACGGCTTTTTTGCCGACGGCAACCCTTTGCGCACCTGCGACCGGGTGGCCGCGGGCATGACCGTGCATTTTGCCCTTCCGCCCGAACCGCCCACCACCGTGGCGGCGGAGGACATCCCTCTGCGCATCCTGTACGAGAGCGACCACGCCGTGGCGCTGGACAAGCCCGCCGGCATGGCGGTGCATCCCACGCTGAACTACGCCGGCGGTACGCTGGCCAATGCCTGGATGGGCCTTTTGGCAGCGCGGGGCGAGACGGGGGTGTTCCGCCCGGTGAACCGCATCGACTGCAACACCTCCGGCCTTGTGCTCTGCGCAAAGAACGCCTTTGCCGCGCCGCTGCTGGCCGAAAGCGCCGAAAAGTGGTATCTGGCGCTGGTGGAGGGCACTCCGCCGGAAGAAAAGGGCGTCATCGACGCGCCCATCGCCCGGGCGCCGGGCAGCATCATCCTGCGCTGTGTCAGTGCCGAGGGCAAACCCAGCCTCACCGAATATGAAGTGGTGCGCCGCTGCGGCGCCCACACGCAGGTCAAAGCCCGCACCATCACCGGGCGCACCCATCAGTTGCGGGTGCATTTTGCCCACTTGGGCTGCCCGCTGGCGGGAGACGACCTCTACGGAGGAAGCCGGGAACACATCGGCCGCCACGCGCTGCACTGCGCCTGCATCCGCTTTGCAGAACCCGCTTCGGGCGAGACGGTGCAGGTGGAAAGCCCGCTGCCGCCGGACATGGCCGCGCTGGCACAAATGTGACGGGGATTTGAAAATCCTGTGAAAAACCGCGCCTTGCGCTTGTCCCTATGCGGGAAAAAAGCGTAAAATAAAAGGTGAACACGCGCCCCGCGTGTGTATCCGCTGCTAGAAAGGAGGAGACAGAGCCATGGCGATCAAAGAAAAAACGCCGCCGGACGAGCAGCAGCTGGAAGGCGGCGCCGCGCCGGAACAGGCGGCTGAAACCGCCGAAACGGCCCCTGTGAAGGAAAAGAAAAAGCACAGGGCGGCTCCGCCTCCCAGAGTGAAAAAAGCACTGGACCCCCTGGTGACAAAGGCAAAACAGAAACCGCAGACCGCGGTGCTGGGCCAGTTTTTGTACGATGTGGGCTTCTGGGCCGAATACACGGTGCTCCGCGCCGGACGCCGCCTGCGCAGCTTCGGCGCGCTGGTGCGCGGCGGAGCGTGCGCCGTCGGCCAGATCATCAAAGACACTGTCGGCAAAAGCCTGCTCAACGCCTGGCGTGAGCTGTCGGCCCCCTTTGTCCGCCTGCGGAACGGCTTCAAGAACATCTTCGCCCTTGTGCGGGAAGAGAAAAAGACCGTGGGTACCGCCAAGGCGGTGGGGGAGGGCCTGGCCTACTTTGGCCGGGGCGTGCGCCGCTATGCGCCGCTGATCCGTCCGTCCTTTGCCTATGTGCTGCCCGTGCTGGCTCTGGGACTTTTCGTCTATGTGGTAAACACCGTCCTGGGTTATAATTACGTCCTGGCGGTGGAGGTCAACGGCAAGGTCGTTGGTCATGTGCAAAGCGAACAGGTGTTCGACGCGGCCACCGCCGAGCTGACCCAGCGTATCGACGCGCTGGGCGACGAGGACCGGGAGTTCACCATCACCCCCACCTACTCTCTGGACGTTTCCGACACGCTGATGGACGAGGCCCAGATGGCCAACGTTCTGCTGCAGGAGTCCAGCGACGAGATCCAGGAGGCCACCGCCATCTATATTGACGGCGAACTGCTGGCTGTCACCACCGAGGGCGAGGCGCTCCACGAGTTCATCGACAGCCTCAAGGCTCCCTATGAGGACCCGAACAACCCCAACCTGCGGGTGGAATTCACCAAGGATGTGGAACTGCAGGACGGCAACCTCTACTTCACCGACTCCCTCACCAATCTTCAGAGCATCATTGATACGCTCACCGGCGAGGAACAGGGCCAGGTGACCTACACCGTGCAGCAGGGCGATATGCCCGGCACCGTTGCCAGTAAGTTTGGCATGTCGGTGAGCCAGCTGCAGGCCCAGAACCCGCAGCAGGATATCCTCAAGGACTTCTTTGTGGGCGACGTGCTCACCATCAGCCAGGCAATGCCCTATCTGGAGGTCAAGCGCATCATCACCCGCACCGAGCAGGAGACGATCCCCTACGACACCGTCACCACCGACTCCGCGGACCTGCCCTTCGATACATACAAGATCGAGCAGGAGGGCGAGGAAGGCCTGGACGAGGTAGTCTATGAGGACACCTACTACGGCGATTCCAACACTCCCGAAACGGTGGAAATCAGCCGCACCACTCTGAAGGAACCTGTCACCCGCGTGCGCCTGCGGGGCACCAAGCTGGCCAACGGCATGGTGGTCTCCGGCACCAACGGCACCTGGGTGTGGCCGGTGCCCAACTACAAGGGCGTCAGCCGCTGGATGAGCGCCAGCCACAAGGGCGTGGACATCCGCGCCAACTACGGCGCCTCCATCATCGCCTCCGACGGCGGTGTGGTCACCACCGCGGGCTGGCATTACAGCTACGGCAACTACATCATCATCAACCACGGCGGCGGACGGCAGACGCTCTATGCGCACTGCAGCAGCCTGGCGGTGCATGTGGGCCAGGCGGTGAGCCAGGGCCAGGTCATCGGCTATGTGGGCTCCACCGGCAACTCCACCGGTAACCACTGCCATTTCGAGATGTTCGAAAACGGCGTGCGTGTCAGCGCCTACAAGTACTTTGCCGGCATGTAACACACCAATAAGGCAGCCGCCCTTCCTCCCAAGCGGAGGAAGGGCGGCTTTTTTGCGAAAAAAGGCGAAAAAACAGGGGCCGGCATTGTGACTTTTGAGCATAGAAGTTACAAATTCGGCAAATACTACCCCTAAGGGTTCCCTTTTTGCGCCGTTCGGTGTATAATGTAACAGTTACAGTGCCCGGCACGGCTCGATTCGGGCCTGCAAGTGTGCCTATGCGGAGGTCATCCAGTTGGAGAAATTTGTTATAAACGGGGGCAAACCCCTCATCGGTGAAGTATCTGTCAGCGGCGCCAAAAACGCCGCGGTGGCCATCCTGCCCGCCACCATTCTTGCGGCGGACAAATGCGTCATCGAAAATCTGCCCGACATCAGCGACGTGGCGGTGTCGCTGCAGATCCTCAGCGCTCTGGGCGCGAAGATCCGCATGCTGACCAAAAACAGCTATGAGATCGACACCAGCCACATTACCGCCACCCAGGTACCGGACGAGCTGAGCCGCCAGATGCGCGCCAGCTATTATTTCCTGGGCGCGCTGCTGGGCCGTTTCGGCTCCGGCAAGGTGGCCATGCCCGGCGGATGCAATCTGGGCCCGCGTCCCATCGACCAGCACCTGAAGGCCTTCTGCGCCCTGGGCGCGCAGGATTCGGTGGAGTACGGCATGATCGAGGTGTCCGGCCAGCCGCTGGTGGGCGCCCATGTGTTCTTCGACACCGTCTCGGTGGGCGCCACCATGAACGCCATGCTCAGTGCCGTGCTGGCCGAGGGCCAGACCGTGCTGGAGAACGTGGCCAAGGAGCCTCACATCGTTGACCTGGCCAACTTCCTCAACATGATGGGCGCCGACGTGCGCGGCGCAGGCACCGACGTCATCAAGATCCGGGGCCGCAAGGCGCTCCACGGCTGCACCTACTCCATCATCCCCGACCAGATCGAGGCGGGCAGCTATATGGTGGCGGCGGCCATCACCGGCGGCAACGTGCTCATCAAAAACGTCATTCCCAAGCATCTTGAGCCCATCACCGCAAAGATGGAGCTGGCGGGCGTCATCATCGAGGAGTACGATGACGCTGTGCGCGTGGTGCGCACCGGCGACATCCTGCCGCTGAAGATCAAGACCATGCCCCATCCGGGCTTCCCCACCGATATGCAGCCCCTGATGACGGTGCTGCTCACTCTGGCCCGGGGCACCTCCATCATCACCGAGGGTATCTGGGAGAACCGCTTCCGCTATGTGGATGAGCTGGTGCGTATGGGCGCCAACATCCAGGTGGACGGCCAGGTGGCGGTGATCGAGGGCGTGCCCGAGCTGCAGCCCGCGCCGCTGCGCGCTTCCGACCTGCGGGCCGGCGCCGCGCTGGTCATGGCCGCGCTGGCCGCCAAGGGCACCAGCGAGATCGACGAGATCAACCACATCGAGCGGGGCTACGAGGACCTTGTGGAGAAGCTGCAGGGCCTCGGCGCGGACATCCGGCGGGTGGAGAAATCCGTGTCGGTGCTGCCCCAGGCGCTTTAAAAAAAGAGATACCGGGGCTGTGGCGCAAGGCGTACACAGCCCCTTTCTGATACTTATTAGAACGAGAGGTTCCCATGGCTTTCTTCACATCTCTGTATTCCGGCTCCTCGGGCAACTGCTCGGTGGTGCGCTGCGGCGACGAATATCTGCTCATCGACATGGGCAAGAGCTGCCGCGTCACTCTGAACGCCCTCAAGGCGTTGGGCCTTTCGGTAAGCGGTATGCGCGGGGTGCTGGTGACCCATGAACACAGCGACCACATTGCAGGTCTCAACGTCTTTCTGAAGCACTACAGCGTGCCGGTCTACGGCAGCGCCGCCACCCTCGACCATCTGGACGGGATGGGCGTTACCCCGCCGGGGGCGGAGCTCATCGCCATCGAGGGACGGTCGGAGCCGGTGGGCGGTTTTTCCGTCTCTGCCTTTCCCACCAGCCACGACGTGCCCTGCTGCGGCTTTCGCATCGCCGCGCCGGACGGCTCGGTCATGGCCATCGCCACCGACCTGGGCTGCCTCACCGACCCGGTGCATGCTGCCCTGTCCGGGGCGAACCTGGTGGCGCTGGAGGCCAACTACGACCTGCACAGCCTGCGCTACGGCAGCTACCCCTATTACTTAAAGCGGCGCATCGAGTCGCCCCGCGGCCATCTGGACAACAACGAGTGCGCCGCCAAGATCCTGGAACTGGTGCAGCAGGGCTGCCAGAAGTTCGCCCTGTGCCATCTCAGCCGGGAGAACAACACCCCCGACCTGGCCCTGGGCGCGGTGCGCAGCGCGCTGGTGGCGGCGGGCGTTACCCCCGGCCCCGGCGTGCGGGTGCAGGCTCAGAAACGCTCGGAACCCAGCGAATGGATGGAGTTTTGAAAAATGCAGAGGATCGACCTTATCTGTGTGGGAAAGCTGAACGCCGCTTTTTGCGCCGAGGGCGTGGCGGAGTATCAGAAACGGCTCAAGGGCCTGTGTGAGTTCCGCATCATCGAGCTGCCGGAAGTGACCGTCAGCGAGAAGAACGCCGGACCCGCCGTCATCGAAAAGGCGCTGGAGAAGGAGGGCAAAGCCATCCTTGCCAGCGTGCGCAAGGGCGCGGCCATCGCCGCCCTCTGTGTGGAGGGAAAACTGGTCAGCAGCGAAGACCTGGCCGAACTCATCGCCCGCCAGGCGGTGGGCGGGGCAGGGGACATGGCCTTTGTCATCGGCTCCTCCCACGGCCTTTCGCCCGAGGTGAAGCAGGCCGCGGCCCACCGCATCAGTCTTGGCCGCATCACCCTGCCTCACCAGCTGGCGCGGCTGGTGCTCACGGAGCAGATCTACCGCGCTTTTTCCATCAACAACCACGGCAAATACCACAAATGATTGTCTGACGCAAAGGAGGTTTGCAACCATGAAAAAAGTTCTTGCCCTGTGTCTTGCCGCCGCCCTCACACTGAGCCTCGCGGCCTGCGGGAAGGCGGAGTCTGAAAGCTACCCGGTGGAGGTGGTGGGCCCCGAGCGCACCAGCGCCCCCGCGCCCACCAGTGATCCCTCGGCCAGCCAGACGCCCCAGCCCGGCTGGGTGGTGGCGCCCCGCACCGACATCGAGATCGTCGAAAGCCTGGCTGACCATGAAAAGCCCCAGACCACGCAGCTTGCCCAGCAGGATCAGCTTGCCTTCTTCACTCAGGACGGCAAGACCGGCGTGATCGACCTGGAGGGCACGGTGCGCATCCCCGCCGAGAAGAACGTGCACTGGTGCGGCGTGTGCGGCATCACCAACGCCGACGAGAGCGAGATCTACGAGCAGGACGGCACCGTCGTGGGCGTGGGCGGGCATGGCTCCGCCTCCGGCGACGTCTATTACGACACCAACAGCGGCACCGTCTATCTGGAGGACTTCAACTGGCTGGTGAGCTGGGACAAGGTGCAGGTGAGCACCAACCAGCCCTTCATCGCCAAGGCTGTGGCCATCACCCCCAAGGAGGGCGCCGGCGGCCCGGAGGATACTTATATTGACGGCACCGACACCGCCGTGATCATTGGCGAAGTGCAGGGCGAGATCATCATCCTGCCCGGCGGCCAGCCGCTGGATAAGGTGGTCTACGAGGAGGTGCGCAGCGCTTCCGAGGGGCTGTTCGCCGCCAAGATGGCGGGCCTGTGGGGCTTTGTGAACGCGGCAACCGGCGAACAGGCCGTGCCTTTTGTCTACAAAGAGGTCCGTCCCTTCAACGAGGGCCTGGCCGCGGTGCGCACCGATACCGGCTGGGGTTTTGTGAACACCGCCGGCAGCGAGAAAACGGTGATGACCTTTGAAAATGCCCAGTCCGCTTCGGGCGGCAAGGCATGGGTCAAGACCGCGGAAGGCTGGGGCGCGGCTCAGCTCAGCGACTGGACCGGCTGAAAGAAATAAAAAAGCCGCCCGCCGGGTGATCCCGGCGGGCGGCGCTTTTTTGTATATCGAAAACCACTCGCTAGGCGAGTGGTTCAAAAGAAGACTAATGTCGATAATGGGAAAAGAAAAACTCCCTTTGCTATACTGGGAGTGCGGTCTGCCAACTGCACAAGCAAGCAAAGGGAGGTCATTC
>NZ_DBFNWJ010000044.1:0-5987 GCF_048426865.1 Candidatus Allofournierella merdipullorum | reverse complement strand
TGAAAAAATGAAATTTTCAGGGCGTGGAGAACGTCTAATTGTTACAAAGAGTTTACAAAACGGGCAAAAATGAGTATGATAAAAAGAGATGTACCGTTTCAGCTGAAGGGAGGACCGCCCATGAAGCGATTGCCTGTGTGCGCCGCGGCGCTGTTTTGTGCCGCCGCGCTGACCGGCTGCGTTTTTGCCCGGCCGCAGGAACTCGGGGCCACGCCCACGCCCCAGCCGGACGCCGCGCCGGAAACGCTGGTGACCTACGACACGCCTCAGGACATCGACCCCTACACCGGCCTGGCCCGGGGCGAGGATTATCCGCTGGGCCACCGCGGCGTTGCGGTGATGATCAACAACGTGCGCGCCGCCTGGCCCCAGAGCGGCCTGAACAGCGCGGACCTTGTCTATGAGATCGTCACCGAAAGCGGCATCACCCGTCTGATGGCCGTTTACCGGGACTACGAGACGATGCCGGTGGTGGGGCCCATCCGCTCGGCGCGTGACCAGCATGTGCAGCTGATGCTGCCGCTGCAGACGCTCTACGCCCACATCGGCACCTCCAATGTGGCGGCGCAGTATCTGGACCTTTATAAATACACCGAGACCAAGAGCATCGACGGCAAGTACCGCAACTTCTACTGGATCGACACCGAGCGCCGCAAGACCAAGGGCCAGGAGCACTGCGTCTACACCGACGGCCCCACTTTCGCCGCGGCGGTGGAGCAGTTCGGCCTGCAGACCACCTGTTCCTATGAACCGCCGCCGGTGTTCGACTTCGTGCGTTACGACCAGCCGGCCCGGCAGCTGGAGGGCGGCGAGGCGGCGGAAGTCTATCTGCGTTTTTCCGGCTATGCCGACGCCACCTTCCGCTACGACGCGGAATCGGGCAAATATCTCAAATGGCAGTACGACCAGCCCCAGACCGACGCGGCCGACGGCGGCGCGCAGTACGGGGCGGACAATGTGTTCGTGCTCTTTGCCAAGATCGACAAATACCCCGACGGCGTGCTGGCCCATGTGCAGTTTGACCAGGGCGCGGGGCTCTATTTCAACGGCGGGCGCTACGAGCGGGTACGCTGGATCAAGGAAGACCCGGCCAGCCCCCTGCGCATCGTGGACAATGAGGGCAAGGAGATCGACGTGAAGGTGAACCCCGGCACCAGCTACATCGCCGTGGTGGCCGACGAACAGATCGAAAACTGCCGCATCGACGGCCTGGCGCTGGAAGAGCTCTTTGGCGAATGAGCCCGGTGAAAATTTTCCGGGCCGGTTGCCCCGGCGCAGTGCGCCTGTTATAATAGACAACGGAATCGGGCGGTGCGCCGCCTGCAATAAAAAGCGGAATACGAGGGAACAAGTACATGAAACGTTTGCTGTGCATCCTGTTGGCCCTGACCATGTCGGTCAGCCTGTTCACCGCCTGCGGCGGCGATGAGACCACCACCTCCGGCGGCACCGCCGAACCCGGCGTTGAGGCCACGCCCGAGCCCACTCCCGAGCCCTACGAGGCCAATGTGCTCACCGGCTACGAGAAAACGGCCGACTACGCCGAAGGCCAGCGCATCACCGCGGTGATGGTGAACAACATCCAGACCTGCCGCCCCCAGAAGGGCCTGTCGGCTGCGGATGTTCTTTTTGAGATCAAGGTGGAGGGCGGCATCACCCGTTTCATGGCCCTGTTCACCGACTACAACAACATTCCGGACATCGGCCCCGTGCGCTCTGCCCGTGACCAGTTCTTCCGCCTGGTGCTGCCCTGGCAGCCGCTCTATGTCCACATCGGCCAGAGCGTGGTGCAGAAGGAGTACATCACCAACTACAACTACGACGAGTGGAACCTGGAAGGCAACTTCGACGGCAAGCTCTATTACCGCAACGAGGACCGCGTGAACTGGGCGGGCAATCATGTGGACACCGAGCACACCGCCTACACCAACGGCCAGCTCATCGCCGAGTACATCGAGCGCCACGACGTGGACGACCGCCGGATGTACAACTCCACCTTCTTTGACTTCGTGGACTACCGCGACCCCGCCAAGGTCCTCACCGGCGAGAACCTGGAGGGCGCCAGCGCCGACGCGGGCCGTGTGACCATCCGCCACTCCCAGTCCTACCGCACCCAGTTTGACTACGACTCCAGCCTCGGCCAGTACGCCATGGCCCAGTGGTACTACAGCAAGGGCGCCTACATGGATGCCATCGACGAGAACAACGGCCAGCAGCTGATGTTCGACAACCTGCTCATCCTCTTCACCGACATCCACACCTATCCCGGCCACGAGGCCAAGGATCTGCAGTACGCCGAGTACAGCTGGGGCGGCGTGGGCTACTACTGCTACGGCGGCAAGATCGAGCGCATCCGTTGGCAGAAGGGCACCCCGCTGGACACCCTGCGCATCGTGGACTTCAACACCCAGGAGCCTTTCGAGATCAACTGCGGCAAGACCTATGTGACCGTGGTGGACGAGGACGAGATCCCCGGCTTCACCTGGGAATCTCTGGAGACCGCCCAGGACGTGCAGGAGGCCCCCACCACCAACGACTTCGTGGAAAACGAGGATTAAACCTGACCCACTCTGGGGCCCCGGCCGGCATCGGCGGGGGCCCTTTTTGAACAGGATAAGGAGAACACACCCATGAAACTTGCAAAACGAGCTGTTGCTGCGGCGCTGGCCGTGCTGCTGCTGGCAGGCTGCGCTGCTTCGGCGCCCTCCGGAAGCTCCGGCACATCCCAGAGCACCAGCCAGCCGGCACAGGCCACTCCGGAACCCCACGCGGCCAACACCGAGATGCCTCTGCCCGAAGCGGGCATCAGCGCCCTTACCGGGCGCGCGGCCGAAAACCCCGGCCGCCGGCCGGTGGCGGTGATGGTGTCCAATGACGCAGCTGCCCGGCCCCAGTGGGGCATCGCCACCGCGGACCTGCTCATCGAGGCCAACACCGGCGGGGAGAACACCAGCCTGATGGCGGTGTTCGACAGCCTGGAAAAGGCGGTGAAGGTGGGCCCGGTGTGCCAGGGGCGGGACCTGTTCCTGCAGCTGGTGATGCCGGTGAACGCCATCCCCATGTACATCGGCAGTGACATCTACACCTCCAACCTGGTGAACTGGTTCACCTATCAGCCGCTGGACGGCGTGTACATCGGCGTGAACGCCTACAACCTGGACGGCCAGCGGGACCTCACCGCGCCCCAGGAGCTCAGCTGGTACGCCGACAACCGCCTGATCCAGAGCGCCATGGAATCCTACGGCCAGTCGGTGGACGGCGAGACCCCCACCTTTTTCTACTTTGATGAGGCCGCCGCGCCCGCCAAGGGCAACGGCTACCGCCTGGACATCGGCTACGGAGCCCAGCGCACCGCCCAGCTGGTGTACGACGAAGGCGAGGACAGCTACTTCCTCAAAGAGAACGACCAGGACCAGCTGGACGGCACCCTGGAGGACGGCCGGGTGCGCTGCACCAACGTGATCTTGCTGATGGCTTCTTCCGGCTTCAAGGACGACGGCGTCACCCGGGACTATGACATGACCGGCGGCGACGGGCTGTACCTTTCCGGCGGCGGCGCGGCGCAGATCAAATGGCAGAAGGGCGAGGCGGATCAGCCGCTGCAGCTTTTTGACGCGGAAGGCCAGCCCCTTTCTGTGCGGCCCGGCCGCAGCTACATCGGCGTGTGGGACGGTTTTGAAGGCCAGAGCCTGCGCCTGCTGGATGCTTCCGGCGCTGAACAGGCCCTGCCCGCGGCGCCCGCGCCCATGGCCGCGCCCCAGGCTGCCGACCCTGTGGCGTCCGCGCCTGTGGAGCCCGCCTCCGCGCCTGCCTCTGCGCCTGCGGAGCCCGCTTCTGCACCTGCGGAGCCTGCCTCCGCGGCCGGCTGACGGGGGAACGTATGGAAAACGCCCTGACCCCCAACACGAAAAAACAGTGGCTCGCAGCGGCGGCCTGCGCCGCGGCGGTGCTGCTGGTCTGCGCGCTGCCCTTTGCCAGCCGGGATCTGGTTGCCGGCCATGACGCGGTGTTCCACGTCCTGCGGCTGGAGGGCCTGGCCGACGCGCTGGGCGGCGGCGCGTCGCTGCCGGTGCGCATCTATTCGCTGTTTCTGGGCGGCTACGGTTATGCCGCCGGGCTGTTTTACCCCGACATCTTCCTCTATCCCGCGGCGCTGGCCCGGGTGGCGGTGCTGGGGCCGGAGATGGCCTTCAAATTCCTGATGCTGTGCTGTGTGGCTCTTCAGTGCGTCACCAGCTATTTCGCGGGCCGGGCCATCGGCAAAAGCCATTTTGCCGGCTGTGCCTTCATGGTGCTCTACGGCCTGTGCCAGTACCACTTCACCAACCTCTACATCCGCAGCGCGGTGGGCGAGGTGCAGGCCATGGCCTTTCTGCCGCTGGCGGTGTGGGGCCTGTGGGACCTCACCGAGGAGGGGGCAAAGAGACCCTGGCTGCTCTTTCTCGGCTTCACCGGCCTGGTGCTCAGCCACACCGTCAGCCTGGCGCTGATGGGCCTGGTGGCCATCGGCTGGGTGCTGGTGCGGCTGCCGAAGGTGCTGAACCGGCGCGCCATTCTGGGCGGCCTTTGCGCCGCGGCGGCCTGCCTTGCGGTGAGCTGCTACTACTGGCTGCCGGTGCTGGAACAGTTCTCCGCCGACGTGTTCAAGGTGAGCGCCGAACCCCTCACCCGGCTGGCCTACAACGTGATGACCCTCTCGGCCATCTTTGATCCTTCTTCCTACACCGGCCTCGGGCTGGGCGGCATGCTTCTTGTCGTGCTGGCCGTGGCGGCGGGCCTGTGGCTCGCTCGCCGGGGCGTGGGCTGCCGCCGGGGCTGGGTGTTCCTGGCGGTGGGGGTGCTGCTCACCTTTGCCACACTGAGCTGGGTGCCCTGGTCGAAGCTGGATGAGACGATGCTCACCAGCGTCCAGTTCCCTTGGCGGCTGAACGCCTTCGGTCAGATGTTTTTGTGCCTGGGGGCGGCCTGCCTGCTGGCCCGCCTTTCGGCCAAACGGGCGAGAGCGGCGGCGCTGGCGGCCTGCTTCGTGTTATCTCTGGTCAACCTGGCCTGCCTGTGGCCCACCTTCCCGGAGCTGGTGAACTACGAGCGCAATTACTTCACCGGCCAGCGGGGCGAGGCCTTCTATCTGGTGGGGGCCGAGTGGCTGCCCGCCGGAGTGAACACCATCGAGTACGCCTTTGAGCCGGAGGCCCAGTATACCAACGGCAAGGGCGTGTTCCAGGGCGAATACCTGCCGAACGGGGATTTCACGGCGCCCTTCGACGGCACCGCCGGCCTGTGGGGAATCCCCAAACTGTGGTATAAAGGCTATTCCGCCTGGGTGGAGCCTGCGGACGGCGGCGAGGCCGTTGCCGTGCCGCTGCACAAGGACGCCGGCGGCCGGGTGGAGCTGGATGTGCCCGAAGGCCTGCCGGAGGGGCGGCTGGTGGTGAGCTACACCGGCACCGCCCTGCAGCACGCTGCCGATTGGGTGAGCGGCCTGTCGGCTCTGGCGCTGGCGGGTACAGCCGCTGTGTACGGATTGCGCCGGGCAAAGAAAGCCCGCGGATGAAAAAACGGAGCGGCGCGCCGCCCCGAAGGAGAGAGGAGAAGGAATATGTCTCTGTTTGAACCCCGCACCCCCGTCTACAGCGGCGAGGGCGATGAGCTGAAAAAGGTGGAAAAGCTGCTGCACGACCACCAGATCGACTACAAACTGAAGGCCGGCAGCACCGGCACGCTGGTGATGGTCAAGCGCGGCCGCGCCGACGAGGCGGAGATGGAGATCCGCGAGGCCAAAGCCCGCAACTGGCTGTGGTAACAAACAAAAGCAAAAGGCCCGCTGCCAACGGCAGCGGGCCTTCTTGTATATCGAAAACCACTCGCTAGGCGAGTGGTTCAAAAGAAGACTAATGTCGATAATGGGAAAAGAAAAACTCCCTTTGCTATACTGGGAGTGCGGTCTGCCAACTGCACAAGCAAGCAAAGGGAGGTCATTCAAAAAT